>NZ_JAQVHI010000027.1:0-28381 GCF_028696275.1 Lascolabacillus sp. | reverse complement strand
AATCCATTTTCTCATGCCTACTTTGGAGCCTATCGCCATGCACTGACCGTCGGCTTTATCATGATGATGATTGTAGGTGTCTCCAGTAAAATTATACCCGGGTTTGCAGGTGTTGATTTCAGGAAAACAAATTCACTTTGGTCTGTTTTTATCCTTCTCAACCTAGGCAATACCTGGCGCATTACTTCTCAGATATTGACTGATTTTTATCCCGAAGCTTTTAGTTTTATCGGTGTCTCAGGTTTTATTGAACTTATAGCCCTTGGATTATGGGGCTACGAAATGATACGTAATATAAAAGCAGGAAAACATATCAGGATAAATTAAGAGGGACTGGTTGAGCATAGATTTTTTATATAAGGTAAAAACTATAGCAATCTTTTTCCTCAAAACTTTTTTTGATAATCACATTTTTTGTACTTTTGCATCATCAAACAGTTTTATTGTCTTATGGTGTAATGGTAGCACAACAGATTCTGGTCCTGTTTGTCTAGGTTCGAATCCTAGTAAGACAACAAACAGCCTCATAATCAATAACATAAGAAAACACAAAAGGATGTCGGACTGACTAATAGTTGGTCCGACATTTTTTATGCTATCTTCTTGGGGTTTAATTATATAAAAATCCTTTTTAGAAGCATTTTGAATCACAAAATATACATACAAAATCAGCACCAAGTTCTAACAATCTACTAACCAACTCCTAATATTCCTTATATGAATATGAGGAGATACTGAAGTTGGTAAGACCTTTATAAGACTCAGGTAAGTACTATGTTCGACTGAAAGTAGATTAATTCATTTAAAATTGATGTTTAAGTGACATCTAATTAGATCAATTAACCAGGATTCTTTGCTGGATCAGGCTAATTTAAATACATTTGAAGAGAAAGAAATTTAATCAAAATAAAAATAACATGATCAATAAAAGAAAAGCAACACAGATTGTCAGAGGACAGCATGCAGTAGACGGCGCAGGAGTACGTTTACGAAGAGTCTTGGGAACAAATAATATTACCGATTTCGATCCATTTTTAATGCTCGACGGATTCGATTCAACAGATCCGGATGATTACATAAAAGGCTTTCCCTGGCATCCTCACAGAGGCATTGAAACAATCACCTATCTTGTGAAGGGAAAGATTGAACATGGCGATAGTCTGGGAAACAAAGGTATTATCAACGACTTGGAGTGTCAATGGATGACGGCAGGATCCGGAATTATTCACCAGGAAATGCCAAAAACATCAGATAGAATGCTTGGATGTCAGCTATGGGTAAATATGCCTGCAAAAGACAAGATGAATCACCCGGCTTATGGTGATATCACACAGGATAAGGTTGTAATAACTGAAGAAGAAAATGCGGTAATCAGAATAATAGCAGGTTCTTACAAAGGTAAAACAGGTGTTTTTGAGGGGAAGTATGTTAAAGTGCAATATTTAGATGTTGACTTGGCTCCTGACAGCACATGGATCTATTCTGAAACACCCAATGATGAAACACTTTTTATCTATCTGCTGGATGGGACACTCGCTGTGGATGAAAAGTTATCTGATTTTGAAAACAAATCATGTGCTGTTCTTTTTACATCTGTCGATAAAAACGCAACAGAAAACGACAGTGTTGTTGTTCGCTCCGGGAACAAGGGGGCACGATTCGTATTATTAGCTGCAAAACCACTTCGAGAGCCGGTTGCTTGGGGAGGTCCGATTGTAATGAATAGTGGCGAAGAACTTGAAACTGCATTTGATGAACTGGACAGAGGTACATTTATCAAACATAAAATATAGTATTTAAAATCGAAGAATTACTTAGAATGGATATCCAATAGCGAAATGGAATGCTAAATCTCTGCCAATATCCGGTTTGAAGACTGTCCATCTTGAACCTATCGGTAGTGCCGGATTATGCGCTTTCATACCGAAATCGAGCCTGAGTAACAGAAAGTTGAGGTCGAGTCTTACCCCCACTCCATAAGCAACACCAAGTTCCTTATAAAAATCATTAATGCTGAATAGTCCACCCGGCTGATCAACATAATCTTTAATTGTCCATATATTACCTGCATCCACAAAACCGGCCAATTCAATAAGCTTGGTAATCTTACGGCGATACTCTACACTGAAATCGAGTTTTACCTCCCCTACCTTGTTACCAAAATCATGCAGAGCAGAATCAGCACTATACGTTCCGGGGCCTAAAGTTCTCGTGCTCCACCCTCTTACACTGTTAGCACCACCACCAAAATAGCGCTTTTCGAAAGGAAGAATATCAGAGTTACCATAAGGTATTGCAACTCCTAAAGAGAAATGAGCGGCAATGGTTCTCCTGTCATCAAAAGAGTACATGGGAGCAATATCAAAATCACCTTTAACATATTCCGAATAGGGAATTTTAAAAAAAGCTTCCCTACCATCTTCGTCCTTTTCACCAGCACCAAGAGTTGTCGCCAGACGTGGCAACCAGCCGGCCAATTCAATTCCTGAACGAATTCTGAAAGGCACTTCGGGCATGTCTCCTCTGGATATACGGTTATAGTTGGTATAAGTTATATTGTAAGCCGATCTAACGATGAGCTGTTCATCATAACTATATCGAAGAATTGGATTTACCTCATCACTAAGGTAGAGATCCTTGAATCGCTGTGATGCCCATGGCATACGTACATAGGTTATACCAACAGGCTCAAGCACATTGAGCAGTTTCCACTCCATTGCCGACCACTGGAATCGTGTTGACAGGTTAAAGAATTGTCTCAGATACTCCGGTCGTTTCTGGAAGTTAGTACCAACAGAAAATTCTGTTGATGCAGAAGGCTGATCCCTTAATTGCTGTAACAACCATGGTAGCAGTAGCTGCGGAATTGAGAGAAATGCTTCTGCTCCATATTCATAGTAGCTGTTATCAATAAGGTCTAAGCTGTCGGAACTTATGAACTCATATGCAGCATTAAGTCTGAATCTAAATGTTTCACCTGCTTTAAAAAAGTTACGGTGTTCATATGTTATATTACTTGCAATACCCAGGTCTCCTGCCGAGTTAGTTCCGTCTACCCCAAACTGCATGTAATGAACATTTCCCGGGTATAGTGTTATTTTAGAATCAATCAGAGATGAGTCATTTCTTTCTGTTGTTGTAAGGTTAATGAAAGTCTGGTTAATTGCAGCCATGCTATTCAGAGATGAATATGTTCTTTCTACAATTCGGTCAGAATATAGTCGCCCCGGTCTTAAAAAGGTATTATAATAAACTGCTCTTGGTTTCAGGAATGGTTCTCTTTCTGATACAATCTGAATACCTCTGTACATAGTTGTATCCAGCAAATTATACTTTGTTGAGTCGTTTATAATATCAGGATCAACCCCATTGATAACTGTTACAATACCAATATTGTATCGTTTGTGAATAGGTGAATCCTCCGGAGTATTCAGAGAAAGAGTAATATCAACCTGATTTTCACCTACTGTAGTATCTGCAAGAAAATAAAAGTTGTCTTTCGAAAAATTATAATAGCCCCTGTTCCTTAAGGTAGTGGCCATATTCACTCTACCCTGTTCAAGTACAGAGAGATCGAAGTTATCACCCTCTTTAATAATATCTAATCGATTAGCTTGTCTCAGTATATTATATATAGTGGTATCTACTGAGTTAATTGTATCATTAAACAGACGTATCCTATGTGGTTCATGACCAATAACATCATATATAACATTTGCTTTTTTATTCTCTTTTACAAAAGTTGTATCAACTTCTGCATTAAGATATCCCTTATTATTAAGATGAAGACGAATCTGTTCAGCTGACACCAATACAAGCTGCTCATTGAATAATACAGGTGGTTCACCATATCTGAGCAACTGGCGATTCAGCCAGGTAGAATCATTTTCAGGTATATTATACATATGTAGTTTCCACTTTCCAACAATGGGTATGGATGAGTTGGGCTTTTGCCTCAGATAAGGTTTAAGGTCTGAAGAACCAATACCTCTGACATCAGAATTGATATCTACTTTATTAAGCAGATAGCTTCCTTCAGGTACTTTCTTAGTAACATCGCAAGCTGCGAATATAATTATCACTACTAATGAAAGCAGAAACTTATTCAAATGTCTATTAATCATCTTCTTTAGGTCTGATAAATCTAAAATTAAAAAGGTCTCTTAGTGAATGTGCCTCTTTTGTTACAACAACACCAACACCCTGAGTAGTGGGGGTTCGACTGTAGAATCTTTCGTTTGCCCTGTTAAAAGCTCGTAACATAAGCCACGTATTTAAATCGTATTCTAAATCGAACTCACCCATAAAAGCCTGTTGAGAAGCCATCATGCTATTATCACCGTAACTGAGATTTGTTGACATCCTCAATCGGTTATTCAGCAACCGGGTTGACACATCAAGTCCCATTCTGACATTATCCAGAGTACCATCAACCGATTCGAGATTTGTGCTGACTGACCAGTTGTCGTTCAATGCACTGGAGAAAAGTGCATCTAGTCCACGCGACAATGTACTGGCTGCAAATTTAGTAAATACGGATGATCCAAAATTGAGATCCGGTGATCCTTGAGAAGGTATAAAGCTTCCTGTTGTTGCCAGATAGGCAAACTGCAGAATCTTGGTTTCTTCGTCGCTAATGAAACTGTTAACTCTCTGTTGAATATCATTAGAGCTTTCAGGCAGTTCAATGTCATATTGCAAATCCATTCCTTCGAGATTACCCCTTATTTGTAGTAAGGCATTAACAGGCACACGAGTATTTGCAAGCTCTGTTGTAAAAGTAGGACTCAAAGCAGTCAGATCTGCTCTCACAGGAAGATATGCAATAATGTTGAACTGTGTATTCATAGGGTCACCTTCCATTGTAAGTCTGCTGCCCTCGCGGATATTAAAATCGACTGTACGAAGATTTTGTAGATTATAATGAAATTTCCCTTTATTTATTTCATAATCACCATACAATCTTACAGGAGGAGTTGATTTGGAGTTGAAGTTGATATTCAGCTCTCCCTCACCATTAACCTCTATAGCGTTTCCGGTCGTAGGGTCAAGCAGTACAGATAGCTCCAGCATAGGATTCAGATCAACTGTGGCCCTCATGATAATTGGAATTGCAGATTTTACTTTAGTGTTTGTAAGGTTTAATTCCTCATCCCTTCTTCTCAGAAAAGCAAGTGAGTCTGACTGATGAGTATTTATATAGATAATACCACTATACTCTGTAGCCTGAGCTGTTTGAGGAAGCATAACCGTTACCTCAGATGCACTTCTGGTGGTTACGTTTCCATCTCCATAAATCCCCATAGGAGAACCAGTGACACTCAGGTTACCAGAAAGTCTCATATCTCCATAAACCATAAGATCAGTACGGTTTTCGTTATTAAGGAGCATAAAATCATCCAGAGTAATACCTACAGTGTAAATCATTCTGCCAAAATTAGTATGGGATAAACTCAGATTCAGCGTTGCTGTTTTATTATTCTGGTCACGGATTACCAGATTCTCTAAACCAACATTGTCTTTTTTGATCTGAACTGTGTCTGACAGATAGTATGTTACATTCGTGTATGCAACTTTTATCTCACCATCTTCAATTCCAAGCCATCCTTCAGTTACTGGCTCAGAGAGACTTCCTGTTATTTTTATGTTTGAGTTTACCCGACCGGAGATCTTACTTAAAGAGCTCACAGTCAGCGGCTGTAGTGCATACAGCTGAAACTCTTCCATAGTTACTGTTACGTCCATTGGCAGAGGACTCTCGCTTCCCGTTGGCACATAACCTTTTATTTCAAGATTTCTTTCCCCATCCTTTATGAGGTAAGCATCGAGATTCAAACCAGAATAGATCTGATCCCAATCACCCTCAATTATTAGTGATCCAATAGTATCGTTATGAACTGTGATATTTTCAATCCTAAGATCCTCTGTAATAATCATTGGCGTTTCAAGTGCCTGACGAATAGTGATTCCTCCGTTTATAGAACCGGCGAAATTAGATATATTCAACGCAGTGAGAATATTTGCAAGTTCTGTATTATTAAAGTATATGCGCAAATTATCCGCTTCACTTTTAGAGGCTATACCATCAATTCCCAACAATAACATCTGATCCTCTGTAATACCGAAATTGGTTATACTAATCCGATCTTTATTGTATACAATAGCTGCATCATTGATATCAATTTTATTCCCATTGAAGTCAATTGTTGAAGGGTGTATTCTTATATTTGATGCAAGATCATTATTTAAATCACGATCAAATCCCATTGAGATTAAAAGGTTGCCTTTTGCACTACTGCTGCTTTTTTCAACATCAAAGGTAAGATTGTTTATTATTGAATCATTAACAGCATCAGTTCTAAGTATAGCATTTATAAAACCATTGCTCTGAACAAGATATGTGTTGAGATTTACGCCAATTCCATCACCTTTGTTGTTTAGATCAACTCTGGTCTCCCTTATATCACTATTACCGAACATAATACGCGGTATATGAGCATTTAATTGTATTGTGTTACCGACAGTCATATCAACACTTCCGTTTATATTTGCCTGTTCAACATTATAAAATGGCAGACCAAATGTGTATGAGAAATCCTCAGTATTATTAAGGAGAATATTAAATTTGAAATTGTTATTACCGGGAATCAGATTTCTTGAATTTATATTTTCAGTATAATTGTAGTTATCACTGTCTGCTGATTCTGAATGCAAATCTTCAGATATAGCTATTAAAGAGGGAAGATGTGGATGCAATACTTGCTTCAACTCCTTTGCTATTGTTGAAAAATAGTAATCACCGATCAGTTCGGCTTCCATAAATGAAGACATAATCTGCAGTCTTTTACCTTCACCTGTATCGGAAAGTGCCTGCAAATATATTGGACCGGGGTTATATATGAAATTGCTGTCAACAATTGAACTGTTTTTAATAACCAGTGTGCCTGCAATATCATCAATTGTTGTTCCTTTCATATTTGCCTCTATCTGTGTTGTCAGAATAGGTGTTTTCCATGACTTCATCTGAATAAAAGGGTTCAGATTTAGTCTTTGCACATTTCCATTGACTATGAATCCCAAGCTATCTCCAAATGTAATATCACCAGTTATATCAAACTGGTTCAATGGTGAATCCATTTTCAGGTTTGCAGAAACATTATTGCCGGCATATAGACCATTGAAATTTATGTCGTTATAAAGATAGTCGTTGTAAATTAATGCCTCGACAACTCCCTCAGCAGAGACTGTAAGTACATCCTCCTTAGGAATGATCACCTTAGTTTTTGCACTTAATGTAGCATTACCAACTCCTGCACCCTCTCCTATTATATTGGAAACATTAAAGTTGTCGACTGTAACCGGACCCTCGAAACTTAGGAAACTAAAACTATTCGTAATTCTGCCTAAGCCGTTCAATGAGACATCTCCCTGCTCAGTATTGATGTAACCATTATAATTGAAACCTCTGAGTTTGCCTATTGCCTGAAGTTCAAGGTTCAGATTTCCAAGTGCAGTTAACTGTGTGGGTGAGACATATTCCGCAGCCCAGACCTGTATGATTGACTCAAGATCTGACTGGGAAACATTCATATTTCTGACATCTACTCTTAAATCACTCTTTTCAAAGTCACTGTAATCCGATATCATACCTGTAATATCGAAATATGTATCAGAACCGTATTGCAATGTAAACTTGTTAAGATTTGCAGAGGGTAATTGCCCGTCAGCAACTATTTCAAAAGAGAGCTTCTCTTTCAGATCGGCAACAGGATAGTAGAATTTCCCAATATCTTTTGGATCTATCTGATCGCTTATCAAATTGAGTGAGAATTCTTTGGTCTCGGTATTGAAGCTGGCACCATTAATTTGAATATCTGAATTATTTAAACTAATCTGAACATAATCGCTTTCCAGTTGCTTCCCCTTACCGGTAACATTTGCTTTAAGGTTATTCAAATATAACCCGGAGTTGTTCTCTACAAAGCTCAAAATATCAATATTAGCTTTCATATCACCAATACTTTGAAAATATGCGTTGGCTTTGAAATTGAAGTTGTAGACGCTGAAATGGTTTACGTTGAACTGACCGGGTGTTTCAGGTTCTGAGAGTATATTATAGTTTATAGTTCCATTTTTTAAAATTATATCTTCTCCTGTAATTAACATTGAATCCTTTTCCTTTTTAACAACAAGAGTATCTTTTTCAGATGTAAATGCATCAATAATAAACTGGAAATTGAAAGGTTCTTCAGCTGTATTACGATATACATTGGCTTTAAAATTCTCAATACCCGTTTTTTGTACTGTAAGTCTGTTTCGAAGAAGATCCAGAGCTCTTATTCTTGCACTTATTCTATCTGCATAGAACAGAGTATCTTGCTTCTGATCCTCAACATATAAACCATTTAACTCTACAGTATTAAAGAGGCGAATACGGATACCATCGAGACTGGCATTTGTCCCTATTGCAGGCTCCAGCTTTTCCAATGCGTAACCGGCAGCCCATTTCTGTATGGGTGGAAGACTAAATGTAATGAAGAGTACTATATTAAGCAGTATAATACTTATTACAACAATTGCTAGAATACGTGCTATTTTTTTTGCCAAACTGAGCTACTTGAAATTATGACACATTTAACTCTTCTTTAATGCAATATTACAAAAAAAGGCTTTAAAAGTGGGACTGGAGAACCTTTTTAACCAAAAAATAGGTTTATTTGAGGTTTTTCCACAAAAGTGAACTGTCACCATAGCTAAGAAATCTGAAATTATTTTGCAAAGCATATTCGTATATTGTTGTCCAGTAACCTCCTACGAAAGCTGAGACAAGTAGTAACAGAGTGCTTTGAGGCTGATGAAAGTTGGTTATCAATGCATCCGGATAGTGAAAATTATAACCTGGTGCAATAAGTAAACGTGTTGCTGAAATAAGCTGATCTTGTTCGGTATTCTCCAAATAATCAAGAATGGCACGAAGTACAATGTAGGGATCTTCATTTTCATCTTCTTCGTAAGGCTCCCATTGATTTACAGATAGCTTGTACGGTTCTGTATCTGGATTAGTCCTAAGCTTTTTACCGATATAGTACAAACTTTCTACTGTACGCATAGAGGTAGTACCAACTACGATAATATCACCTGTGTGGTTAATGATTTTCTCAATTGTTTCCCTTGGGACGGATATAAATTCAGTATGCATTTCATGCCCTGCTAAATTGTCTGATTTAACAGGCTTAAAAGTACCAGCACCAACATGAAGAGTAACCTCAGCTGTTTTTACACCTTTGGCAGCTAACCCCTCCATCACCGCGGGTGTGAAGTGAAGACCTGCAGTTGGAGCTGCGACAGACCCTTCCACATGAGAATAAAGAGTTTGATATGTCTCATCATCTTTCTCTTCGGCTGGCCTGTTAAGATATGGGGGAATAGGAAGTTTACCTGCGACTTCGAGCAACTCGGAAAATGTAACATCACTGTTATCCCACGTGAACCTTACTATTACATCTGAGCCGTTTCTATTTGACATTTCTGCCATATCTATCTTCTGAGCATTAAGAACCACTCTTAATCCCTTTATATCAATTTCCATTGACAACAGATCTTCTTTCCATTTTTTTGCATTACCTATCATGCAAATCCATGAGCATTCACCTTTCTGCTGAAAATTCATTATATAATCTTTCGGACTGAATGGAGAGAGACAAAATATTTCAATATTCGCGCCTGTTGCTTTCATAAAATGAAGCCTGGCATGAATTACTCTTGTATTATTGAAGATAAGGAGACTGTTACCGGGCAGCTGATCAGGTAGTGATGAAAAATTGCTAGAGCTTAGTTGTGAATCTTTATAAATTAAGAGTTTGGAAGAATCTCTCTGTGGCAAAGGGTATTTCGCAATCTTTTCATCTGGTAAAGTATAGTTGAAATCTGATATTTTAATATTTTGTACGTCTCCTTTTTTCATTTTTTTAGTATCGAAAAATCTATTTTCATATTAATTAGTGCATTTATTCCGCAAAAATAGTCAACTTTGCAAGACACTACAAAATTAAACACCAAAACGGACTTTTTAGCTATGATGAACTATAAATATCTGGTATCATAACTGCAACAATTTGGTGATATATAGTGAATAACAAAAATGAAGAAAATATCTACAGGAGACAGAGTCAGATTCCTCAACAGTATTGGCGGAGGAGTAGTAAAAGGATTTCAGAACAAGCAGGTTGTAATTGTAGAAGATGAGCATGGGTTTGATGTTCCTGTGCTAATATCTGAATGCGTGGTTGTGGAATCAGCTTCGGACAATAAAATGGGAAGTTTTTCAGATGAAGGCAACTTTCAGGAAGAGATATTAAAAGGTACAAAACAACAACTTGAAGATTCATTGCCTGATGTGAGAATAAGTGAGTCATATCAACCTGAAGAGACTGTTGAAGGTGAAAAGATTACAGCCTGTATAGCATACTTGCCTGTTGACCCTAAAAACCTTTCAACAACCAGGTATGAATGTTATTTTGTGAACGACAGTAACTATTTTCTCTTTTTCAATTATATGAACCGTGAGAATAATAGCTGGAAAAGCAGGTATAACGGTATAGTAGAGCCAAATACAAAAATATTTCTTGAGGAATTTGGTAAAAATGAATTAAATGAAATAGAGAAGATTGCTGTACAGTATATCGCATTTAAGCATAACAAGACATATAAGTTTAAAAATCCATGTTCAGTAGAGCTGCGTATTGATACAGTAAAGTTTTATAAGTTACACAGTTTCAGGGAGAACGATTATTTTGAAGATAATGCAATTATATATTACATTATAAAGAATGATATCCCCGAACGAGAATTGCTTATTTCTGCAGGTGACCTTGAACAGGCTATGAAAGAGAAAGAGATCTCTGAAAGAAGACCGGCGAAAGAACCTATAAGAAAAAGAAAAAGTGACCCGGTAATAGAAGTAGACCTGCATATTAATGAATTAATTGATACAACTGCTGGCATGAATAATGCTGACATACTTGAATATCAAATGAACAAATTCAATGATGTCATGAAGGAGAATATAAAAAACAAAAACCGGAGAATTGTATTTATACATGGGAAAGGAGATGGTGTACTCAAAACAGCATTATTAAAAGAATTGAAGAAAAACTATCCATCTTGCTACTACCAGGATGCCTCTTTTCAGGAGTATGGTTATGGAGCAACAATGGTTATAATTAAATAAACTGAAATTGAAATGATAAAAAGAGTATTGTTAATAGTTCTTTCGGCTGTGATTCTAACCGGCTGTGATGTAGTAAACAAAATTGGAGGAGCCTACCAGCTGGCTCAAAGTGAGTATCGATATAATTCACTTTCCAATATCCAGCTGGCAGGAATAAATATTGGTAATGCTTCAGCAATATCACTTTCCAATCTGGCATCTATATCTACAATCTTATCAGGCAGTAACTCAAGGCAGAATATACCATTCAGCATGACTTTGAATATGGATGTGACTAATCCTAATACAAGAGCTGCTTTTCTTGATGCACTGGATTATTCAATTTCTATTAATGAACTGGAGTTTGTTGAGGGTAAAATGGATATCCCTATCAGAATTCAACCGGGTGAAACGGTTGTGGTTCCTATACCAATAAGCGTTGACCTTAAAAGTATAATAAACAGATATTCACAGGAAAGAGTGGCAAGTGAGATGAGTGGATTTCTGGGAATTACTCCAAATGAGACAACTGTTACAGTTAAATTATGGCCCAAATTGAGTGTGGGTAACACTCTTATTAAGGTTCCGGCTGCTATACCAGTTGAATTTAAATTTGGTGGGAGATAAAATAATTGATTAGCTACAGCCCTTTTAAAATGTAAGGCAAAACAGTATCTTTGCATTTTAAAACAGATAAGAAAGATGCAGAAACCCTCTATTCCAAAAGGTACTCGTGATTTTTCGCCCGAAGAGATGGCGAAACGTAATTATATTTTTGATACAATCAAAGAGGTTTACAGAATTTATGGCTTCAGTCAGATTGAAACACCTGCAATGGAAAACCTGTCTACTCTGATGGGAAAATATGGTGAAGAAGGTGACAAATTGCTTTTTAAGATACTTAACTCAGGTGATTTCCTCAAAGATGTTAATCATGATGATATTACTGAAGGGAGCTCTGTAAAAACAGCTAATAAGATTTCTGAAAAAGGACTGAGATATGACCTTACAGTGCCTTTTGCAAGATATGTTGTTATGCACAGAAATGAGATAACATTCCCGTTCAAAAGGTTTCAGATTCAACCTGTTTGGCGAGCTGACAGACCTCAGAGAGGCAGATATCGTGAATTTTTTCAATGCGATGCTGATATAGTGGGTTCAGACTCTCTTTTAAATGAGATTGAACTTATCCTTATTATTGATGAGGTTTTCTCTCGATTGGGAATTAATGTATCAATAAGGATAAATAACAGAAAGATACTTTCAGGTATAGCAGAGATAATTGGTGAGTCCGAAAAAATAACTGAGTTTACGGTAGCTATTGACAAGCTTGAAAAAATTGGTCTTGAATCAGTAAACAAAGAGCTTGCTGCTTCTGGATTCACAGAGGAATCCATAAATAAGCTACAGCCTATTTTAAAACTTAGCGGATCTACTAAAGAGAAAACTGCCCAGCTTACTGAAATTTTAGCTGAATCAGAAATTGGTTTGAAAGGTGTGGCAGAGATGGATTACCTACTGGATAAATCTAAAGCCATTTCATTGAAGAATGAAGTTGTACTAGACTTAACATTGGCACGTGGTTTAAATTATTACACAGGTACAATTATTGAGGTTAAGGCTCTGGACGCTGAAATGGGAAGTATTACCGGTGGAGGCAGATATGATAATCTAACGGGTATTTTTGGAATGCCCGGTGTTTCAGGGGTTGGCATTTCGTTTGGCGCAGACCGCATTTATGATGTACTGACACAATTGAATCTGTTCCCTGAAAATCTTACTCACTCTACAGAGCTGATGTTCGTGAATTTCGGTGAGAAAGAGGAAAACTATATCTTACCATTGATCACCAGTCTGCGAGGATCTGGAATACGCAGCGAGCTTTACCCTGATGCTGCTAAAATGAAGAAACAGCTTACCTATGCCAATAACAACAATATACCTTTTGTTGCAATGGTTGGTGAAAATGAGATGAAAAACAATACAATCTCCTTAAAGAACATGAAAACAGGGGAACAAAAAAGTGTCTCTCTTCAAGAAATCAAAGATATAATTAAAGGTCACTGACAGAATCCTGTGACTTATTGAGATTAGTGTATTAAAAAAAATGCTTAAGTTTTTACTTAAGCATTTTTACTTCTACAGCGTTCATTCCTCTTGGTCCCTTCTCTAACCGAAAGGTTACCATATTATTTTCTCCTATACCATATTCGGCATTACTTCTATGGAAGAAGTATTTATTTGGGCTATCAGATTCTTTAATAAATCCAAAACCTTTAATTTCATCATAAAATTCAACTATGCCTGTAGGATCACCTTTTTCCTCAATTTCTTTTGGAGGAATTGAGATTTCAATATCTTCAAGTTCGATTTTGTCTACCAAATTGGGCTCGGGACGCTCATCTGTAATAACACCATAGGGATCTACATATGCTATCATGTCTTCAAAGGTATCAGTAGGTTTAAGTTTTCGCTCTTCTCTTCTTTTCTGTTTCTCTTTTCTTTTCTGCTGTTTATTCTTTTCTATTTCTCTTTTACTAAATGAATTTGATTTTGCCATATTTTGTTTTTAATATTATGTGTACAAATGTAACTAAAAATACCCACTTTATCAAGCAAGTAGAAATCAACAACTATAATTTGAAAATTCGGATAGATAAATTTTTATATAAAATGGGTAGGAAATATATTTTTATAGTCTCTCAAAAAGCACTTTCTTTGCACAAATTTAATTCGAATGCTAAGTATTGAAAATCTAAGCGTTGAATTTGGTGGTTTTACTCTACTCGACAATATATCATTTGTGTTAAATAGAAATGAAAGAGTAGCGTTAACCGGTAAGAATGGGGCGGGCAAATCTACCTTGTTGAAAATAATGGCCGGATTGCAGAAGCCTACCAAAGGAAACGTTTCTGTTCCAAAAGATGCTACCATTGGCTATTTGCCACAACAGATGAAGCTCAATGACAGTCGCACTGTTTTTGAGGAAGCCTCTCTGGCATTTGACCATTTAAAGAAAATGGAAAGAGATCTGGAGTATCTACATAACCAATTGGCAGAGAGGACTGATTACGAATCGGAAGCTTATCATAAAATAATAGAAAGAGCAACTGATCTGCAGGAGTTACTGCAGATGTCAGGGATTCACAATTTTGAGGCTGAAATAGAGAAAACTCTTTTGGGCTTAGGTTTCAAGAGAGCTGATTTTAACAGACCAACCGGTGAGTTCAGTGGTGGCTGGCGAATGAGAATTGAGCTTGCAAAAATACTTCTACAGGCACCTGATGTTCTTTTGCTTGATGAGCCTACTAACCACCTTGATATAGAATCTATCCAATGGCTGGAGAATTTTTTAAGTACTCATGCTAATGCAGTAATGCTGGTTTCACACGACCGTGCATTTCTGGATGCTGTGACCAATAGAACTATAGAGATTTTACTGGGTGACATCCATGATTATAAGGTAAATTACTCCAGATATGTTGAATTACGTAAAGAGAGACGTGAACAGCAGATCAGAGCCTTTGAGAATCAACAGAAACAGATTAAGGATACTGAGGAATTTATAGAACGTTTCCGTTATAAACCTACAAAATCAAATCAGGTTCAGTCGAGAATCAAACAACTTGAGAAGATTGAAAGGATTGAAATTGATGAGGTTGACAATTCAAGACTTAACCTGAAGTTCCCTCCCTCACCTCGTTCGGGATCTTACCCAGTTATAATGGAGGATATTTCGAAATCATATGGTGATCATCTTGTTTTTAAAAATGTTACACTCACTATTGAACGTGGAGAAAAGATAGCGTTTGTAGGAAAAAATGGAGAGGGAAAGTCCACTCTGGTAAAATGTATAATGAACGAGATCGATTTTGAGGGAAATCTTACACATGGTCATAATGTAAAGATAGGATATTTTGCTCAAAACCAGGCTCAGATGTTAAACGAAGAGAGGACTGTCTTTGAAACCATTGATGATGTAGCAGTAGGTGATATCCGCACCAAAATAAGAGATATCCTGGGTGCCTTTATGTTTGGAGGAGAGGCCTCTGATAAAAAGGTTAAGGTATTATCGGGGGGAGAAAGGAGCAGGCTTGCTATGATACGCTTGTTGCTTGAACCGGTTAATTTGCTTATTCTTGATGAGCCTACAAATCATTTGGACCTGGCTTCAAAGGATGTATTGAAAAAAGCTATCCGTGAATTTGATGGCACTGCAATTATTGTATCGCATGATCGTGATTTTCTTGATGGACTTGTAAACAAGGTGTATGAGTTTGGTGGTGGCAGGGTAACAGAGCATATTGGAGGTATTTATGATTACCTTTCTAAAAAGAAATTGGAAAGCCTGCAGCAGCTGGAGCTTTCAGTTTCTACTACTCAATCATCTGATTTATCAGAGAAAGCAGAACAGAATACAGAAACTTCAAATAAATTATCTTACCTGATACAGAAGGAGCAGAACCGTAAACAGAGAAAACTTGAAAGAGAAATAGAGGAGGTTGAAGATAATATTGAAAATTTAGAAAATGAGATCTCTACACTTGAGGCTGAACTTGCTACGCCCGAAGGTGCTGCAGATACAGAAAAACTACAAAAGTATCTCGAGACTAAAAAACAACTGGAAGGCTTTATGAGTAAGTGGGAAAAGTTAACATTAGAGTTAGAGAATTTTATAAGATAAATTGTTTATAACATATGGCTAGATTAAGTAAATTCATTTTAAACAAATTAATGGGATGGAAAGCTATTGATACATTTCCAGAAGTACCCAAATGTGTGATTGCTGTAGCACCTCACACCAGTAACTGGGATTTTGTGGTTGGTAAGCTTGCTTATTCATCCTTGGGCCGACAGGCAAATTTCCTTATTAAAGCAGAATGGTTTGTCTTTCCTTTTAACATCTTCTTCAGGAACATTGGAGGTATACCTGTAAACAGAGATCGTAACGAATCTCTAACTACCAAACTTGCAAGAGAGTTTCAGAATCGTAAGTGGATGCATCTGGGGATTACTCCAGAAGGGACCAGGAAGCCTGTGAAAGAGTGGAAGAAGGGTTTTTATTTTATTGCTTTAAAAGCTAATGTACCAATTCTGCTAGTTGGTCTTGATTATGCAAAAAAAGAAGCTAAAGCATTGGATCTTTTTTATCCGACAGGTGACTATAAAAGTGATATTGTGAAAATTAAATCCTATTTTAAAAACATAAAAGCAAAGAAACCTGAGAATTTCATACCCTGATATTGTAGGCTACTCTTCGAAATCAAGAGTCAGCTGTATTGCCCTATGTGGATAAGAAGATAATTCAGAATCTGATTTTTTAAGGGTTAGGCCCATTAAACGTATCTTCTTTTCCTCTATATCATTTACCTGCAATAACAACTCTTTACCAAGTTCAAATAGCTTCTCATAGCTGTTTACATAATAGTTGACAGTTTTACTCCTTGTAATCTGTGTAAAGTCGGCATACTTCACCTTCAATGTAACAGTTTTTGCAAGAAATTTACGCTTTTGTGCCCTACGATGTACTTCATTTGCAATTTGATCAAGTGAACCAAGGATATCGACTATCTCATCCAGGTCATCCATAAATGTAACCTCTGCGCCTAAAGATTTACGAACTCTTTCCGATTCTACTTCTCGGTCATCTATTCCTCTTGCAAAATGCCAGTATGTGCTTCCTGCTTTACCAAACTCTTTCACAAGATCTAGTTCGGACCACTGCTTTAAATCATAACCGGTTCGGATCCCCAGCTCAACCATACGTTTGGCAGTTACCTTTCCTACACCAAAGAATTTGTCGATAGTTAATTTCTCTACAAATGCTTCTGCTTTTTCTGGTTCGATTACAAACAATCCGTCAGGCTTTCTGTAATCTGATGCTATCTTAGCCAAAAATTTATTATAAGATACTCCTGCAGATGATGTTAAATGAGTTCGGTTATAGATTTTTTGTTTGATCTCTTTAGCTATTAGAGTAGCAGAACGGGCTCCCTTATTATTTACAGTGACGTCCAGAAAAGCTTCATCAAGTGACAGTGGTTCAACCATTGAAGTATATTCATGAAAAATTTGCATTATCTGGTTAGAAACATTACGATATACATCAAATCTTGGTGGCACAAAAATAATATTGGGACATTTACGAAGTGCAGTTACAGAAGGCATTGCAGAATGGACACCATATCTCCTGGCTTCATAACTGGCAGCTGCTACAACACCTCGTTTTTCACCATAACCTACAGCAAGGGGTTTACCGCGATAATCAGGGTTATCGCGCTGTTCAATGGATGCATAAAACGCATCCATATCGATATGGATTATCTTTCGGTTCACTAAACAAATATTACCTCATAAAGCATGTGCGAGGTGCATTTAACATAATTCAAATATAAGGTTAATTTATTAGATTTCAAATATATTAATCACATTTCACTTCGAGAATATCATTAATATTGGTAGTAAATTCCCTTGAAAGATGATTACGGTGCATCTTAAACGTTTTTGCATCCATAGAAGCCAGCCTCACTCCTCCTTTTGTTCTATGATTAATTCTATCTACAGCATCCATAAGACGCTCATGACGAGGATCAGAATTCATTTCGGGAAAAAGCGCTGGTTGAAGATTAATTGTATCGATAAAATCGTAAAGTGTTACTCCTGCTCTTTTATAATGTCTGTGAGGTTCATAAATCTGTTTTAATCCTGCCACCACAAAATCAACTATTTCTAGAGTTGATGAGGTTGGAAATGGGAGTCTGACTTCTACACTACGAGCAATTTGTTCTTCACTATCCTTATAGAAGTTTGTTTGAAGAAAGATCAGCATACGGCGGCAAAGTGATTGCTGTGCTCTTACTTTGGCGGCAGCAAGGGAGGTAAAAGTGATTAAACGCTCTTTCACCTCATCAAAAGTGTCATACTCTTTTTCAAAGGTACGGGTAACGGAAAAGCTCTTTGCTTTCTCAAGCTCTACTATATCTATTGAGGGAATTCCTTTGAGCTCACGCTGAAGATTAACTCCTGTGATTGTCATGTTTTTACGAACCCATGACTCAGGCAGCTGAATAAAATCAATGGCTTTGGTTACTCCTATTGCATTAAGCTTCATTGCACTCTTTCTGCCTACTCCCCAAATATCCGCAACAGGCAACCACTTTAGTGCTTTCAGACGCTTCTCGTCACTATCTATCACATGACAACCCCCTGTTTGTGATGGATACTTCTTTGCAATGCGATTGGCTATCTTTGCCAGTGCTTTTGTTGGAGCGATGCCGATACCTACAGGTATTCCTGTCCACTGCCATACTTTATCCTTCATCTTAAGACCGTACCATCTCATATCTTCTTGAATACCTGAAAGATCAAGAAAACACTCATCTATGGAATAGACCTCCTGATTTGGTGTAAAACCTGCTAGGACAGACATTACTCTTCGGCTCATATCACCATAAAGAGCAAAATTAGCTGAATAGACCGCTACATTGTGTTTCTTGAACAGATCTGCTGCTTTGAATGCAGGCACACCCATCTCAATACCTACTTTCTTGGCTTCACTGCTACGGGCAATAACACACCCGTCGTTATTGGAAAGAACAACAACAGGTCTGCCTATTAAAGAGGGGTTAAATACCCTTTCGCACGATGCATAAAAATTATTGCAATCTATCAGCGCTACCATTACAGTATCTTATTTGGTTAATATTTATCTATCCATGCCTTCTAATGGAGAAAATTATAATTCCCCATATAAGAAGTGTATTCTCAGAAGTTATGGTTATAGGTTTATATTGGGGATTAGATGGCAGTAATTTGCAGACTCCCTTTTCAATATCTATCCTTTTTACAGTAAATTCTCCATCCATATAGCAGAGGGCTATCTTACCATGGGACCACTCTTCTGCTTTATCCACAACAAGCAGATCTCCATCATTGAAATCTTCATTCATTGAATTACCCTTAACCTTTGCATAGAAAGTAGCTTCGGGATGTCTGATTAGCAGTTTATTCAAATCAATACGCTCGCTAACAAAGTCATCCACATTAGTGAACGGACCGGCAGAAGCCTCTCCGGCTAAAGGAATATTTAGCTCAGAAAATTCCGGCTTGTAAATATCCAGTTGTGATGATATGAACACCTTTTTCATATAGCAAATGTACGTAAAATTAAGAGAGCTTATATCTTAATAATTTCGAACTTAGCATTTCTTAATCGTTTAAATTTTAGGATTAATTAAATTTAGAGGTTATTTTTTTCGCAACAAATTCGTAACATCCAAATTATAATGGCTACATTTGCAATGAGAGATAGAACTGAAGGTCATATAGTTCATTATCCCATTGAACAAAAGTATAACCCGAAAATTTAGGTTTGATATGAATATTAACAAAAGTAGTATGGTTAAGTCGCTCAGACTTATCTCAACAGACAGGCAAAGAACAAATATACTTCGTGCGTGGGAACAAAAAACGATTGCTTACCTTGTGCAAAAGATACCCTCTTGGATATCATCTGACGGACTTACCGCTATCGGTTTTTTTGGAAACTTAATGGTTGCAACCAGTTTTGTTCTGGGGGCTTTTTACAGCAGATACTGGATGCTCCTATCCTTGTTAGGATTTATTGTAAACTGGTTTGGAGATTCGCTTGATGGCCGAATTGCCTATTATCGTAACAAGCCTCGTAAATGGTATGGATTCTCATTGGATGTTACTGTAGACTGGGTTGGAACAATACTTATAGGTACAGGTTTTATAATTTATGCTCCCGGTGTATGGAAACTAGCAGGATTCTTTTTTGTTGTACTGTATGGATGGGAAATGATTACAGCACAACTGCGATATAAGATTGGCGGACAATATTCTATTGACTCAGGAATCTTCGGACCAACCGAGGTGCGTATTGCAATAGGTTCAATTATTCTACTTGAAGTTTTTGTGCCCGGCACCATACAGTACCTGGCAACTGTTGCTTGTATATTCCTGTTAATATCAAATCTTGTTGAGTGGCGCAAACTTCTCAAGTTGGCTGATGAAAGGGATAAAGCTGACCGCATTTTAAAAGAGAAAGAGCGTAAAGCCATGCAAAAGGAGCATGCATAATTAAATAAAAATCTCTACCTTTGTGGAAAAATGAAGGTATGACTCACTCGATGACGGGATACGGCAAAGCAGTTGCAGAACTCCCCAATAAGAAAATTACAGTAGAAATTAAATCCTTAAACAGCAAGCAGTTTGATCTTTACATACGCATTCCAACTGTGTATAGAGTAAAAGAGATTGAACTGCGAAATACACTTTCCAGCATTCTGGAGAGAGGGAAAATAGACCTTACATTGAATGTGGAGGTTTTCTCTAAAGATGTATCATCGAAAATAGATTATAATGTACTAAATCAATATCGTGAAGAGATAGAACAAATATCTATTAATAATAATATTCCAGCACCTTCAGATTGGTTTTCGATACTATTACGTCTTCCTGATGTAATGAAACAGGACGTTGAAGAGCTTGATGATGAGGAATGGAAAGCAATTGAAAGAGCGGTAAAAGATGCTGCTAACGAGGTAATTGCATTCCGCAGACAAGAAGGTGTTATGCTGGAGAATCTTCTTACTCACAAAATCGGCAAAATACGAACGCTGTTATCAAAAATTGAGCCTTTCGAAGAGGAAAGGGTTGATAAAATTAAAAGCAGAATATATGAGGGTCTGAATCACCTGGAAGGATTTGAGATAGATAAAAACAGATTTGAACAGGAGATTATATACTACCTGGAGAAACTGGATATAAATGAAGAAAAAAGCCGTCTGGCTCATCATCTGGATTATTTTGATGAGACTCTGAAAGCAAATCAATCGCAGGGCAAAAAACTCGGGTTTATAGTTCAGGAAATAGGACGTGAAATAAATACACTCGGTTCCAAATCGAATCAATCTGATATGCAACGAATTGTAGTTCAGATGAAGGATGAACTTGAACAAATTAAAGAACAGATACTAAATATATTATAAATATATAATGGCTAGATTAATTATAATTTCAGCCCCTTCCGGAGCAGGTAAGTCAACTCTTGTGCGATATCTGCTGGCTCAGGGATTGAATATGCGCTTTTCCATCTCTGCTACAAGTCGTCTGCCACGAGGAGAAGAGAAGAATGGTGTTGAGTATTATTTTCTTTCACCCGAAGAGTTTAGAGAACGAATTAATAACGACGAATTCCTTGAGTATGAAGAGGTGTACCCAAACAGGTATTATGGAACACTCAAGAGTGAAGTAGATCGCATTCTTAAAGAGGGTTCTAATGTTATATTTGATGTGGATTGTGTAGGCGGGTTGAATATCAAAAAGATATATGGAGACCAGGCATTAAGCATTTTCATTATGCCTCCTTCTATAGAAGTTTTGAGAGAGAGACTTGAAAAGAGAGGGACTGATTCTCCTAAGGTTATTGAGGGCCGTCTTGCAAAGGCAGAATATGAAATTAGTTTTTCACCACTGTTTGATGTTACAATTTGCAATGATGACTATGAAAGAGCCAGAGCTGAGATTTTAAAAATAGTTACAGACTTTATTCAACAATAACTTTTTTTATTGCTATGAACCGTATAAGTTTAATTGTATTTTGCATCTTCTTCATATCTCCATTTTTACTGCTAGGTTATTCTGTTAATAAAGAGACTCATGTTTTTTTAGAAAAAGATGGACAACAGTTAAAGATGGATATTTACCAAAGTGATTCTCTGGCTTTACTTCCCAGACCTTGTATTGTATTTGTTTTTGGTGGTGGTTTTAAAGAAGGCACAAGAGACTATGAAAAATATTCTAACTTTTTTAATTACTTTGCAAACAAGGGTTTTGTTGTAGTTTCTATAGATTACCGACTGGGTATGAAAGATCAGTCAGCACCAGGATTGTTGAACTATAAGCCATTACAGAATGCAATTAGTCTTGCTGTTTCGGACCTCTACTCAGCGACTAACTTTCTTTTGGAGAATGCCGATGAACTTTATATAGATCCTTCATTAATAATTATAAGCGGATCAAGTGCCGGTGCTATTACAGTTCTTCAAGCTGATTATGAAGAGCGTGACAACCATTCATCTGCAGACATTTTACCGGAAGATTTTCACTATGCAGGAGTAATTTCATTTGCAGGAGGTATTTTTAGTACAGAAGGTTTACCATCATATACCCAAAAGCCAGCACCTACTCTATTCTTTCATGGAAGTGCAGACAGACTTGTTCCTTTTGATAAAAAAAGGTTGTTTCATATAGGTATGTTTGGGTCAAATTCACTGGTAAAGAGGTTTAAACAGGAACGCTACCCTTATATGTATTATAGAATTGAGGATATAGGGCATGAAGTATCTGAATCCCCTATGAATGAATTTCTACCTGAGATTGAGAAGTTTATAACAGATCTTATATTAGATCGAAAACAGCTAATGATTGATATTAGCTATAAGGATAAGATGAAAAAATCTAGATTTTCTGTGTCACCGGGAAATTTTTACAAATGATATGCAAAAGTTTCTGGAAAAATATCTGCTCCCTATTGCGATGTTTTTAGGGATTGCATTTCATAAACATCTCTCGGTATTCTCCCCTTTTCTTCCACTACTTTTAGCTATAATGCTGTTTATATCTTATTGTCGAATAGGTATAAATGATGTCAAATTAACAAAATTCCACTACATACTGCTTGCTATTCAATATATTGGCAGTGCACTGATATATATTGCATTGCGACCAGTTAATGAAATTCTGGCGCAAGCAGTGATGATTTGTGTATTAACAGCAACGGCAACATCAGCTCCTGTTGTTGCTGGTTTACTTGGGGGAAGTATCTCGGTAACAGCCGCATACTCTATTATAAGCAATTTATCTGTTGCATTAATAGCACCACTGTTTCTTTCAATTGTAGGTGGTACACCTGAAAGCTTTAATCTTATATCTTCTTTCTGGCACATTTTTATTAGCGTAATTCCAATTCTTGTTGTACCATTTCTTTTAGCACTTTTACTTCAAAAGAGTGCACCTGTGATTCACAGAAGAATACAGAAGGCCCAGATTGTATCTTTCTATATATGGGCTGCAGCACTAACCATCGTAATTGGAAATGTAACACAATACGTTCAATTACAAGATGATGGCAACTATACTTTAGAGGTAGTAATTGCAGTAGCATCTATGATAACATGTCTTCTGCAGTTTTACTTTGGAAGACTTATCGGTAAAAAGTTTGGAAGAGTAGTGGCAGGGGGACAAGGTTTGGGGCAAAAAAATACTGTTCTTGCTATATGGCTTACTCAAACTTATCTTAATCCCCTGGCAACATTAGGACCGGGAACCTATGCTCTATGGCAAAACATAGTAAATTCATGGCAAATATGGAGGCATGCCAGATTGAAAGATAAAAAATAGATGCAATTGAAAATAGATCTTTTAATAGTTTAAATTAAGCAGTAATAGTCATACACCTGGTTAGAATTTTGACAGAATTTTATCCATTATATAATTAGTACGCTGTGCAGTAATACCGGTGCTTACAGGTCTATCACCCTTACCATTTAGATAATTAACAATACTCTGAATAAGATAGAATTGAATATTCTCGGGATTCTCTTCAAAGAACTCCTGCTCACACTCTGAGGTTTCTAATATAATTGGAGAAAAGTTGAAAGTGGAACATGTCAATTTGCCTTTGGTTCCTGTAATATAGATAAGATCTGATCTGGTATCTTTAGGTGCTATAAAACTCCAGCTACCACTACCTAATACTCCGGACTCGAATCTGAAAGATGCTACAACAGTATCTTCAACATCATAAAGTCCGGCAATATTACTTTTATAACCTTGTACATCTTTTATCTCGCCCAACAGATAATCAAGCAGGTCAAATTGATGTGACGCGAGATCATAAAAATAACCGGCTCCGGCTAGTTCTTTTTTAACTCTCCATGGTAAGTTCGCCCTATCAAAATCAGTAGCATATGGTGGTATAGAGAAACGGATCTGTACTGTAGATATATCACCAAGAAGACCATCATTGATAATCTGTTTGACTCTGTTGAAATAGGGCAAAGTTCTGCGATAATAAGCCACAAAGCATGGCACACCAGTTTCCTCTGAAACTCTGTTTATCTCGATGCACTCTTGAAAAGAAGCTGCCATGGGTTTTTCTATATACACTGGTTTACCTGCTCTCATTGCGGTTATTGCATATTCGGCATGAGACCCGGGAGGTGTAGCTACATATACAGCATTAACATCTGGATCATTTATTAAATCATGTGCGTTATTGTACCATCTGTTTATTCCATGACGTTTGGCATAATCTTCTGCTTTCACAGAATCTCTGCGCATGACAGCCACTACATCTGATTCTTCAACTTTTCTGAATGCTGGTCCACTCTTCTTCTCTGTTACAGCTCCACAGCCAATAAATCCCCATTTAACCATATTACTATTATTGTTGATTAATTTAATTATTTAGACTCAAAACCATAAAATAATTCCTATAATTTATACAACGAGTAATTAATACTTTGTGGCAGTGTTTTCGAATACCTGATTATTTACATTGCACATTATATCTTTCTATGAATCAATGAATTTACTTCTCCTATTATAGGATAGGAAACCAAGAATTACTATTATTGTAAAAACTATCGCAATATACACAAAAACAGAAGAGGAAGTATCTGTTTGACCATATGAATGCATACCGCTCAAGAAGTAATTTACTCCTAAATAGGTCATTAAAACAGATGAAAATCCTAAGACAGATGTAAAATTAAACAACCAGTCACTATTCCACTTTTTAACAAGATGAAGATGAGTAACGACTGAGTACACTATAATAGTAATAAGTGCCCAGGTCTCTTTTGGATCCCAGCCCCAGTATCTTCCCCATGATTCATTTGCCCAGACAGCTCCAAGGAAAGTACCTATAGTCATGAGCGCAAGGCCTGTTAGCAGTGACATATTGTTTATCACGCTTAGCTCTTTGATTCTAAGAGCCATGAGAGAGCTAGCTTTATTAAATGACATTATAATAATATTAGTGAGACCTAATAAAAAGCTAATACCAAAGAATCCATAAGCAGCAACTATAACTGCAACATGAAACATCAACCATGGAGAATTGAGTACTGGAACAAGTGTATTTATTTGTGGATCCATCCAGTTAAGTGATGAAACAAAAAGTATGACTCCACCAAATAGTGTAGCAAGAGAAAGTGTTAGTATATTCTTTCTTCCGAATATAAATCCTGCTAAGACAGTTGCCCACGCCACATATACCATAGTTTCATATGAATTGCTCCAAGGAGCATAACCTGATATATACCACCTCATGCCCATACCAAATAGATGATATATAAATATAGCAGCTATTCCAATTATCAAAATAGTACTTGCATATTGCAACCAGGTTTTTCTATTCATTAAACGGATAAATGCCAAAATCAATAGTAATCCGCCTAAGATAAAGTAGCCTAATTTAGAGTAATTAAATATATTAAGTCGGTTATATTTCAATTCTGCCTCAATTTTATCTGGTCTGATCAGTGAGGCTTTATCATTACTTAATTGATATTCTTTGATTGAATTAAGTATTTCATCAGGTTTGCTCCAATCATTTGATTGTAATGATAATCTTACCTCTGCAAGATAATTGTTGAATGAATCTGTTATAAAAACCGAGTCCTTAAATTCATAAACGGATAAATTATCTCCTAAATTATACCAAGTATGAGATGGATCTTCTGCATGTGGAAATATTCCCGGTATAATATGTGTAAATAATTGATAAAGTATATTTACCTTTTCATCCAGTTTAATCAGATCTTTTTCGGATTCATTCCGTTTGTCTGCCGGCTGATTATAAATTTGTTGTAATTGATTTAACAAGCTATAACTCCCACCCTCATCAAAAAATTGATTATAAGACAGGTATGATTGATCACCAGAAATAATTTTTGCATGAGACCATTTTTCAGGGTTAACTAATAAACTTAACAGAAATTGATCTGAATTAAGATTATATATATTTGTTTCGTTATGAATTTTACGTAATATTTCTGATGAGAATGTATTCAATGGCATCACTCTACCGCGAAACTGAACAGGTAGTGCACCAAATTTTTCTGCATGTTCAACTGGAATTGCATTATCTTTTATTGATTCAATTATATCGATTGTATGTTTCGTTTCATTCCAATTATTCTGACTAAATCCATTTAGTGATATCAGAGACAATAAAAATACAAGTGTCAATTTATCTGCTCTGGCTCGTATATCTTTTAACTGTTCTCCTAATTTTCTAAATCTGGAACCGGGCATTAAAAACATAAGAATAAATCCTATCAATAATAAAATATAACCTGTATAAGTGATTGTTCGACCTGCTACATCCTTATTTACAGAAAGAACTGTTCCTAATTCATCTTTATCATATGAAGCCTGAAAGAAACGATATCCTTTGAGATCCAGCACATTATTCATAAATACAGATACTTCTCTAATATCATTATCTACATAAACCAGAAGAGTACTTTCATATGAGGAGGGACTATTTGAACCAGGATATCTATTTAATCTGAAATCTTTTAATTCTAAAACGAAGGGCAATTTTTCGGTTTTTACACCTTTGGAGGTATGCATCACCATCTGATCAGATTTTTCTCCTTCACGAATGTGAACCTGTCCTTCTTTCCCAAAAAGAAATGTAGTTAATGCTCCACCAAGAATTACTGTAAGTGATAGATGAATAATTATTAGCCCCCACCTTTTACTTTTTATATAGTTGCTGTTGAATAAAATAATCAAGAAATTAATTGCTAATAATAACTGCAAGAGTATAAAAAGCGGGGAGTAATAAATAAGCATCTTTGCAGCTTGTGTGCCCAACTGTTTCTCTACAATTGTTGCAGTTGCTAAACCAAATGAATAGATAAGCATCAAAACAATTGAACCTTTATAAGATGACAAAAATTTTAGAAATCGTTCCATGCTGTGAATATAGGATAAATAAAATTACAGAATTTAAACATATAAAAAATGGGTGAAAGGAACTACTCTCCTCACCCATTTTTTATTGAAGGATTTTATAACATAATCAAGCTTCTTCCCATTGTTTTCTCAACAATTCAAGTGATGCAGGTACAACTACCTCACGCTCACCCTGGATTCCGCATTCATAACTTACATATTTGTTATATCCTATCATTTTCAGACCTCTGAAACCATCTACATAATTATCTGCTGCACCATCTTCACCAGGTACACTTCGACGCTCACGACTTGCTATATGTACGTGTTGCAAATAATCACCTGCAGATATAAAAGCTCCCATATCAGAAGTTTCTTCCCATGTCATGTGCCAAAAGTCTCCCAGACAAGTTACACCAGGGTTATTTATATCACGACAAATTGAGGCAGCATCAGCTACTTGACGTAGATAAAATGCTTCTCTGCGGTTTAAAGGCTCTAAAATTACAGTTGTTCCATGCTGTTGAGCAAAAGTTCCCATTTCATCAAACTGTTCACAAAGGAAATCACGCGTCTCCTGTGTGTGAGGCATTACAGGAACCTGACTATTAAAAGCAGGTACAATGATTACTCCTGTAGATTCAAACTCACCTGCGGCAATAATAAGTTCAGCCATTGTATCACGACAAAGTTTTCTAACTTCAGGATCAGTAGATAAAATAAATCCATCAAAGCCGGCACATACAGCACTTACTTTAATATTACGCCCCTTTAGAGCCTCTTTGTACTCCTGTTTTCTTTGAAGAAGAGGTTTACCATGTGGTTCAAATCCTACAACATTATGCTCTTCCATGAAATCAAACTTCTCTTGAAGTGTAGCCCCGGGAGCTGTACCCTCTTGAAAAGAGATATTCAACTGAGCCTTTCCGGCAATACTACCTGCCTTTGTTTCTGTTGAAGCAAATGTATTACATCCACCTATTGCCAGTGTTGCAGTACCAGCTATAGTAGTTTTTAGAAATTGTCTTCTGTCAAATGCCATAAGTTTTTATTTTTGTGCACTACCTGGAACGGGAACAGTAAATCCTGACATATCCATTTTGCCAATATTAATGTCAGCAGGAGTATAATTAAGTGGTGACGCTGTCATAGCATCCCATGTAACTACCTGACCTG
>NZ_JAQVHI010000006.1:0-94656 GCF_028696275.1 Lascolabacillus sp. | reverse complement strand
CTTATCCTGATTAAAACGTTGCTGCAGATATTCAGTAATTTGTCGTGTATCTTCAACCATTTGATCAACTGTCATTGTTGCAGGGTCGATGGATTTGCTGAAACTCATACCTGCACCACGTTGATCCCAATAACACATTGTAAAGTTCTTCTCCAGACGCTCTGATTTTTCAAAAGGAATTATTATTGGCAACTCGGGACTACCGGGTCCACCGTGCAGGAACAGGATAACCGGATTCTCGGGATTTTCAGAACGAATAAAAAATCCCTGCTGCATACCACCAATCTCAGTAAAGTTTTTCTCAGATAGTGAGCCTATTATCTCTTTTTCTTCTATATCTCTTAATGGTTCTAACACGCCCGGACTGTTTAACGCTAAAGCAATCAAACCGATTAATAAAAATGTTATGATTGACAATAATGTGATTCCAGTAATTTTAATTGCTTTTTTCATACTGAGTAATCAATTAATATGTTAGGAATAATTATTTAAAAATATATTTCAGACGAGTTGATGATATATTTTCAAAAAGCTTTTGCACGTCAAGTTTATCACCGTTAAGCCAAATATATTCTGTATTATTAGAAATTAATTCCGCAAATATTCGAATAATTTCGGAATTGAATGCTTAAAAGTATGAATTAAAAGAAAAAACGGGGGCTTTTTTCAAGCTCCCATTTTTAAACTTTTGAAATTAAGAAGAGTTCCTTTATTTTTTTTACAACCTGTTGAATTCGTTCTGTCCAGCTCCTGTACCTTTATATCTGCTGCCATTAGTGTTGAACTTGTATCTTACTGTTATTTCGAACTCGCGCGTGTCCCATATGTTATCCTGAGAAATGTGAAGTTTATTATTATAAGCAGTGATTCCGGTTTTCTCTCCATGGAATATGTCGTGTCCTTTTAGAGTAACTGATAGCTTATCATTCAGGAATGATTTTGTTACTCCAAGATTAACTACATATTTATCTTTAGTTAGTTCCACATTCTGAGTTGATCCTATTCCCTGATAATTGGCATCAAGAGTTACTAAAAATCCTTTTGGAAGTGTGAATGAGTTGTTCAGTGAGGCGATCATCATTGGTTTATTCAAATTCACGTTTATGTCGTTGCTTGTAACTGAAAACCATTGTTTTATCAACCCTACACTTGCAATTGGAGACCAAATGCCAAACTTAGGAGATGCAGTTATGAATGCTGTCATGCTGGGAAGTTTATCAATATTTTTGTTAGACAAAATTGCTACAGCCGGATTATCTGCATGTTGTTCAGCCCATTGTATTATAGCATCTTTTTCCTGTTTGTAGCTTAGCATAAACTGAAGGAATCTCCAAGAAGTCATTAATGATGCATCCCGAACAGTTGAAGGTCTAAGAAATGGATTTCCTCTCTGTAATGTAAAACGATTACCATATAATGTGTTGCTTCCAAGTTGCCAATATGAAGGGCGAACTGTTTTTACATTATAACTGAGTTGCATCTGTACATCTCCAAAAGCATTTGAATATGAGAAATTGGGAAACCAACTGTTATATTTTCTGCTCTGATCATCTATTTTTATATCTCCGTTAAAGTAATCGAAATTAACATCTTCATACCTTATGCCAGCGCTAAGCTTCCCTATTGGAGTATTTCTTGAATATTCTGCAAAGAAACTATTGTTTTGGTCGTGAATTGAAGTGTTGGAAGAAGGTATGACATCAATATCTGTCATATAATCATCATTCCTGTGTGTACGGGTATATTCATTTCCTGCTGAGAAATTTCCTCCAAACAGGGGGTAAGATAAAACCAGTCTTGTAGCAAATAATCGATTCTCAATCCTATTAGAAGATTTGACTATACGGTCATCAAATTCCTGACTACTTTCAGTGATATTTATTTCACTAAACTGACTACTTCTATAGAAGTCGCTGTTGAAGTCGATTTTCAGATTACCAATTGTACCATTGTAATATGCGTTTAATCGATGTCTTGGCTCACTGTCACTTTTCACATTATTTACACTAACCCATCTGTCGAAGAATTCATTATTTGCATAAACATCACTTTTAGTGATTATTGATTCTTCGTTTCTTCCCGGAGACAGAGACATTGTATGTTTAACTCCTACATAATGATTGGGATTGATCTCATAGTTTATACCCCCTATAATAGTCAAAGGATCTGCAATACCTTCCACATCCAGGCTGTTTGTCTGAGTCCAGAGTGTATCAACAAATGCTTTCTGGGTTAAAACACTGTTTTGAACATAATTATATCTTTCATATTTAGCTGTAGCAAAAATATCCAACCCTTTGTAACGATAGTTCATATTAAGCTGTTCTCTTAAATCTGTATGCTTATTTATAAGACTGGTTGATCTTACATCGAAACTAAATCCATCGCCAACTTTTTTAATTGTATGAATGCGAATAATTGCTTTTACAGAAGCATCATAGCCGGCACCGGGATTGTGAATTATTTCTACTTCTCTTATATCTGAAGAGGCTATCAAATCAAGTTCCGAAGGATCGCGCAACTCCCTGTTGTTGACATAAATCTTTGCCTTGCCCTTTCCAAATATTGAGAAATCCCCATCATCACCGGTAATTGCAGGAAGTCTTTTAAGAACATCATTTGCTGTTCCGGCTTTACTTAAAACAGTGTTCTCTACTGTTGCAACAACTGCATCATCCCGTAGTCTGATTCTTGGAATATCACCATTTACAACAACCTCATTGAGCATTGTAGCATCCGATTTAAGTATTATCTCATGTTCAGGTTGTGCAGGCAAAGTTTGTGTTTCATAACCAATGAAGGAGACTCTTAAAAGTTTATTAGAACTGCTTGTTTCTTCTAATAAAAAATAACCGGTTTCATCTGTAGTGGTTCCGGCAATCAAGGTAGAGTCGGGAAGAGAGTAGACAGCTACATTAGCAAATTCAATTGGATTACTCTCTGAGTCAGAAACAACACCTTTAATCTGTGCAAAAAGTGGTGATATTAAACCACATAAAACTAATGAAAATAGAATTTTTTGAGTAGTCATAATTTTTTTATTTAATTCGAAAATATGACTGTGGCTATTTTCTTTTGGTTACAAAAAAATAGTATATTGCATTAATATTTTTTGTTGTTGTTTTGTAAATACATAATTATGAACAGAATACCATTGAAGCGCCAGGAAGATATTGGTTTATCACCATATGAATTGAAATTTAGAGGTCAGCATCGATCTCAAGAAGTACAGATGACTCTATTCAATATTGATGCTGAAGAAGTAATGGAAAAAGAAGTTCATTCGGTTGATGAACTAGAGAAATATCATGATAAACATATCTGGATGAATATTGATGGTTTGCATAATGAAATGCTAATGAGTGATCTGGCAAAAAGATTACAAATCCCATCAGAGATTTTGTCAGATGTTATGGAGCCAGGAACTCGACCACAGATAGAAGAATTTGACAATGGGCTTTTCTTATCAATAAAAATGATGCAGTTTGATGAATCATTAAATCAAGTTTCTATAGACAATTTTAGTATTATTTTGATAGATAATTGGATTATTACCTTCCAGGAAGAACCTAATTGTCTTTTTAATCCAGTTAAGGAACGACTTATAAAGCATGCTAATAGATTCAGGGAACTTGGGACTGACTATCTTGCATTCTCCCTATTGGATGTAGTGATTGATAATTATATTTTTATTTTAGGTGTGCTCGGTGAAAAGATTGAAGATGAGGATAATAAGATGGTGCTAAATCCAAATAGGGAAACCCTTAAAATTTTAAACCTTTTCAAACGTCAGCTCAGTGATCTTGGACGTTATATTAAACCTGCAAAGGAAATGATTTCTATTCTTGTAAGAATGGAAAGCGATGTTATTGCTAAGAGAAATTATAAACACTTTAAGGAGCTACATGATAATATAAACCAGGCTGTAGAACTGCTTGACTATTATCATGGGGTTTTGTATGATGGGTTGAATCTGTATCACTCTTCTATGAGTACCAGACTGAATGATATTATGGCGCTGTTGACAATTTTTTCAGTTGTGTTCATACCTCTTTCATTTATCGTTGGTGTGTATGGCATGAATTTTGAAAACATGCCTGAACTGCATATGCCAAATGGCTACTTTATTATTTGGGGAGTTATGATACTAATTGCTGCCACTATGCTATTGTATTTTAAATGGAAGAAATGGTTCTGAAAAAAACCCGCTAATTGTTTAATTAAGCGGGCTTTATATTTTTTATATAGTATGTAATTACATTTTTCCTCCTCCGTGTGAACTTATATAATCAATCACAGGAGAAATATTAAAGTAGACACGATCTACCCCAAAACGATTCTGACCTAGGGTGAGATAATTTACTTTTTTACCTCTGATTATTTTGTCTTCTCCACCGTAAGTGTATCCAAGAAAAGGAAGAATATCATATTCATGCGCTACCTTAATTACATAAAAAGGTGTGTCGTCTGACATACCGTCCCCTGTACTAACAATAGCATCCTGAACAATTTTACGCTGTTGTGCCACTTTTTTATACTCTTCTGTATCGTTTTGCTGAGCAAGTACCAATAGCTTGGCATTCAAAGCTCTCAGATTAAATGGGTCTTCAAGAAGAAGTGCACTGGAGTATTGAATAATATCGTTATAGTCTGCAGGTGTGAAAACTCCTTTGGCTAGAGTTTTGGCAAGCAGATTGTTGTACGAAGAGGTATCTGTTGGTTCATATCCTTGCTGGAATACATAACCGAAATATAGATGCCTCCCTTCATTAAGTGTTAGTTTAGGATCTCCGGCCAAATACCTTTTCATCAGATTGGGATAATAGAGTGATGAGGTAGGTTCCTTTGTGTTGCGTTCTATCTGTCTGAAATCAGGAGCATCAAAAAAATCTTCCTGAGCTTGTGCTGAAAGAATTATGCAAGATAAAATTGCGAGAATGAATACTGATTTTTTCATTATAAATATTTTTTAGTTGCAATCGTTTAAACAAATGTATTTTCTAATATTCTTTTTAACAAATAAACGTTGCTAACAAAGCTTAAATGCCAGACTAATAACCATAACAGGAAAATAGTAGATTTACTGTTTTCCTGAAACTGTTACACTTTTGTCAATTTTTGAAATAAGACCCTGAAGTACACTACCAGGCCCCAATTCTACAAAATCAGTTGCACCATCAGCAATCATGTTTTGTACAGATTGAGTCCATTTTACAGGAGAAGTTAGCTGTGCAATAAGATTTTTCTTGATTACCTCCGGATCAGATTCTCCAACTGTTGTTACATTTTGATAAACAAGACATATTGGTTTGGAGAAGCTAGTTGATTCTATAGCTTCTGAAAGTTCTACTCGTGCCGATTCCATTAATGGTGAGTGGAACGCTCCACCCACTTTAAGAGGCAATGCTCTTTTTGCACCTGCTTCTTTCATAAGTTCACATGCTCTCTCTATTCCATTCATAGTACCTGAGATAACTATTTGTCCCGGGCAATTATAGTTTGCCGGTACTACTACATCATCAATAGACTTACATATCTCCTCAACTTTTTCATCAGGAAGGGCCAGAATAGCAGCCATAGTTGAGGGATTGGCTTCACAAGCTTTCTGCATGGCAAGTGCTCGTGCATAAACTAGTTTTAATCCATCTTCAAATGAAAGGGCTCCTGCAGCTACGAGAGCTGAAAATTCTCCAAGAGAATGACCTGCAGTCATATCAGGTTTGAATTCATCACCCAGGGTTTTAGCCAGAATAACTGAGTGAAGAAATATAGCTGGCTGTGTGACTTTAGTCTGTTTCAGGTCCTCATCAGTACCTGAAAACATCAATTCAGTTATATTGAATCCTAATATTTCATTTGCATTGTCGAACATCTCTTTAGCAAGTGGAGATGATTCATATAAATCTTTGCCCATTCCAACGAACTGAGCTCCCTGGCCTGGAAATACATATGCTTTTTTCATAAATTTGTTTTCTGTTTGAATTAATTAATTTATTTATTTATCCTTGCTTCTTATCTCCACTCTTCTGATTTTACCGCTGATAGTTTTAGGAAGTTCATCAACAAACTCTACAACACGCGGATATTTATATGGAGCTGTAACATTCTTTACATGATCCTGAATCTCTTTGGCCAAATCTTCTCCAGCCATTGATTTATACTCAGAAGATAGTACAATAGTTGCTTTGATAACCTGCCCTCTGATTTCATCAGGAACACCTGTTATGGCACACTCCACTACAGCAGGGTGAGTCATAACTGCACTTTCTACTTCAAATGGTCCAATACGGTATCCGGAACTCTTGATAACATCATCAGTACGTCCCACGAACCAATAGAACCCATCTTCATCACGCCAGGCCATATCTCCGGTATGATATACATCATCTGCATAAACCTGCTTTGTTAATTCCTCATCTTTGTAATAACCTTTGAAAAGTGATAATGGTCGATTATTCTCTGTATAAAATACTATTTCACCCTGTTCACCATCTTCGGCAGAGCGACCGTCGTGGGTGAGCAGATCCATCTTATAGAGGGGGTTTGGTACACCCATGGATCCCGGTTTTGGTTCTATCCATGGGAATGTTATTATAGTTGGAGCAGTTTCGGTCTGACCAAATGCCTCCATCATTTTAATTCCTGTCTGATCGTAAAATGTCTTGAATACAGATGGATTGAGTGCCTCACCTGCAGTTGTACAATATTCCAGTGCTGATAGATCATATTTGCTTAGATCTTCCCTTATAAGGAATCGATAAATAGTGGGAGGTGCACAAAATGATGTTACCTTATAAGTTGATATAATATTAAGCATATCCTCAGGGATGAAACGCCCGTCGAAATCGTAAACAAAAACACATGCACCTACAATCCACTGTCCATATAATTTACCCCATACAGCCTTAGCCCAGCCAGTGTCTGCGACTGTAAGGTGAATACTTTTCTCATTGAGATTGTGCCAGTATTTGGCAGTTGTGATGTGTCCCAATGGATATGTAAAGTCGTGTACCACCATTTTAGGCTGGCCTGTAGTACCCGATGTAAAATAAAGGATCATTATGTCTTCATTACTATTGACTTGATCGGGCCTGTTAAATGGTTTGGCTTCTTCAACACCTTTGTGGAAATCAACCCATCCCTCTGAATTTGATTTTCCTATCTTTACACGTTGTTTTACAGTTGGTGAATCTTTCATTGCCTGATTCACATGTTCAATAAGATTATCATCCTCTGTTGCAATAATTGCTTTAACTCCAGCTGCATTATTACGATATACGATATCTTTGTCAGTAAGCAGGTGTGTTGCCGGGATTGCAACTGCTCCTATCTTATGTAGGGCAACAATTGTTTGCCAGAATTCGATACTACGTTTAAGTATTAGCATAACCATGTCACCTTTGCTAATGCCAAGAGACTGGAGAAATGATGCTGTTTTGTCTGAAAGGTCCTTAATTTCACCGAATGAGAGATCTTTGTGAACTCCTTTATCGTCCACCCAACATAGGGCTCGTTTATTGTAATCTTTTTTTGCCCATTCATCTACTACATCATATGCAAAATTGAAATTATCAGGAACATTAATATGGTAGTTCTCAATAAAATCTTTATGAGATGTAAACTCAGTTTTTTTTAAAAATTTTTCTATCATGATAACCTTATGAATAATATGTAGTTATGGATATAATATCACCGCGAGAAACTTTACTGGTTTGTCATTGAGTGCTTTCATTCCATGTGGTAGAGAAGAATCAAAATATATGCTGTCTCCTTTTCCCAGAATCAGGTTTTTCCCGTTGATATTTATCATCATACTACCTTCAAGCACCATATTAAACTCTTGTCCGGCATGTATGTTTTTATAAAAGTCAGTATCAGCAGACTTAGGTTCTACTGTAACTTCGAAAATTTCTGCAATGTTATTTGTGAACCCAGAAGTGAGCGATTGGTATTTATAGGCAGATACCCTTTCAACTGTCATTCCTTTATCTTTTCTTGTGATAAAATATGAGTTCATACGAGGTTCTGTACCAAACATCAAAGTAGATATATCTACACTAAACTCCCTTTCTATACGTTGCAGGAAAGAAACCGATATATCTTTTTCTCCCTCTTCGAATTGTAAATAATCATTTAGATCTACCTCAAGCTTTGCAGCCATCTCTTCAGGAGAATAATCCAATGCTTCACGCAAACCTTTGATTCTTTCGCCTATCTGTTTTAAGTCTGTTTTCATCACATTATGTGTTGAGTAAATATTTTAAAAAATCTAAAACAAAGATATCTTAATTCATTCAAATGAACAAATAGAGACTAATTGCCATTGCAGCCATACCTATAACCAAACCAATAATTGAATGATGATGCTTACCATATTTTTCCGCACTCGGCAGGAGTTCATCAAGTGAAATATAGACCATAATTCCTGAAACTGCTGATAGTACAAATGCATTCAATGTTGTACTCCAGAATGGAATCAGGAATAAAAATGCTATTACAGCTCCCAAAGGCTCTGCCAGGCCAGAAGCAAATGATAACCAAAAAGCCTTCTTTTTACTGCCTGTTGAGTGGTAAATGGGTACTGCTACGGCAATTCCTTCGGGAATATTGTGTATTGCTATTGCAGCTGTAATTGGTATTGCTATTTCAAGTGATGTTAGTGCTGACATGAAAGTTGCTATTCCTTCTGGAAAATTGTGAATTGCAATAGTAATAGCTGTAATAATACCTGTTTGCTTTAACCCATTTCTTTTCTTCATCTCCTCTACACCATGCATCTCGTGAGGATTGCTGGATTCTGGTATCAGGAAGTCGATAAGTGCAATCAATATAATTCCTCCGAAGAAACCAAGTATCAGATAAAGCATACCGGTTTTATCTCCAAAGCTTTCTGTCAGATATTGTAATGATTGAGGCAACATCTCCATAAAGGAAACATAAATCATTACACCTGCTGAGAGTCCCAAAGCAAAACTAAGAAAATTAGTATTTGTACGTTTAGCCATAAACGCTATAAGACTGCCGATTCCAGTTGACAGACCTGCAAATACCGTTAAAAGAAATGCTATTAGAATTGTTTGATTGTCCATATGTTATCTGTTGATAATATATTTCATAATCTCTTCGTGTATGAATCCATTTGTAGCTACCATTTCTCTGCCAAAGAGGTAGTTGTTACCACCTGAGAAATCGGTGCACTTGCCACCAGCACACTCCAGGATAAAAGCACCTGCTGCTACATCCCATGGTGAAAGTCCGGAATGGAAGTAGGTGTCGCTTTTTCCTGCTGCAACATAACAAATCTCTAAAGCAGCTGAACCTTTTATTCTAAAGCTTGTATTACGGAAATGATCAGCAGCGTTTCTAAGTATCTGTTCACCTCGTTCATCTAACTTATAAGGGATTCCGAAGCCGATGTATGCATTCTTCAATGTAGCGTGGCTACTAATATGCAGTTTGTTTCCATTTAAAAAAGCATTGTCTTTTGATGTTGCACTAAACATTTGATCTGCTAAAGGATCATAAACGACCCCAAGTACAATATTATTTTCATGCTTCAGTGCAATACTTACTGAGTAGGGAGTGTCTCCATGAACATAGTTAGTAGTACCATCAAGTGGATCAATAATCCATGTATACTCTTTGTCCATGAATTCAACAGTCTCTTCTTCAGCTAGAAAGCCACTTTCAGGAAGTATCTCCTGAAGTCGACCGATCAGCCTGTTTTCAGCTTCTTTATCTATATATGTTACGTAGTTTCGACTGCCCTTCAGTTCAATATCCCTTTTGTTGAATAGTTGCTGCTCTGTTTTAAGATAGTTACCTACATCACGTGCTATCTTCATTACTTTCTGACATAAATCTTCCATAAATCTCAGTTTCTAAATATTACTATTCCACAGGATACATTGAATCCCACCATCTTGAATCTTCTTTTAGCCATTTTGCAAACCATGCATATATAGCATTGTTCCATGCGATCCGTTTATCATAATCGTATATAGCATGGTTTTCTCCAATTACCTGAATAAATTCTACCGGTTTATTAAGTAGTTTCAATGCGTTATACATCTGTATACTTTCGCCAATTGGAACGTTTGTATCTGCTGTCCCATGTAGTAATAATAATGGAGTATTAATTTTATCTGCATAAAATAGAGGGCTCTGTTTAACATAGAGCTCAGGATTATTCCATGGGAAGCTGCCGGCACTTGCCCCGGCACTGTATGAGTACCCCCAGTATCCTTCACCCCAATAACTTGTGATATTGCTTATACCTGCATGTGAAACGGATGCCGTAAACAGATCGGTTTTTGTAATAAGGTACTGAGTCATAAACCCACCATAAGAAGCTCCTATATTGCCAATTTTAGTGCTATCCACAAATGAGTGTGATGCAACAAACTTTTTTACTCCCTCGATTATCTCTTCTGCAGTCTGGTCTCCCCACGCATTTACGTGACGTGCAGAGAATTCCTGACCGTAACCTGTTGTTCCACTAGGCTGTAAAGTATAAACTACATAATCCTGAGCTGCATAAACATGTAGTGGATAGGTGCTTTCGAATATGCGTGAGGTGGGACTTGTTCCGGCATAGTAGTATACGATCAATGGATATTTTTTTGTAGGATCAAAGTTTGGGGGTAAATAATATCGACCTTCTATCTCATCACCGAATGAGGACTCGAAGTTCCAATCCTTTACCTCTCCCAAATTAAGACTGCTTAGTTTTTCCGCATATGGATCTGATAACAGTGTTGACTCCATATTTTTTAGATTTAACAGATAACTCCTGCTTGAGTTTGAAACGCTCACACCTGTGTATGTAGCCCAGGCTCCATTTTTTGCTAGATTGAAAGATTGGATTACATCTTCTTTAAGTGGGAGTTTTTCGAACTTTTTATTACGATAAGAGTATCGATACATGTTTACTCTGTCACCCTCCTCAACTCTATAATAAATGAAATTATCCTGTGGGCTCCAAGTTTGTGCTGTTATAGTTGGATCGAAGTTTTTAGTTACTGGATCAACTTCTTTAGTTTTCAGATCCATTATAAATGACTGTGTATCATAGCTGTTGGCAATTTGATCGGGATTTATGTTAAGACCAATGCCTCCAAATGCTTCAGGAGCACCCTGAATAAGGATATATTTGCCATCAGGAGAGAATTGTGCCGAGTAAGCGTAAGTTTCATTTTGCCAGATTGTGTCAACAACCATTGTAACCATATCCAGCATGTAAAGTGAAGTCTTTTGGAATGGACGTTCAGAAAGATCTTCCTCTGTGGTTGAGAATAGTAGATATCTCGAATCCAGAGATATATCATTAAGGGATGCAGACTGCTTGCCAAAAGTGATTTGCTGAGTCAGTCCATTATCCGGGAAGTGTCTGTATAGGAATCTTCGGTCTCTGTAACTTGACTGTCTGTCATTTATACCAATGAGTCGTTTTAAACCAGCAGGGCTTGAAGCAGAGATAGTCTCTTTTGTGGAGAAGAAAAGGGATTTCTCATCAGGGGCAATATAAATACTCTCTTTTGGTAGCCCCTCTGCCAGAATATTAGTTTCTTTTGTAATTGGATTCAGTGTATATACATTCCTTTTATCATTTATATCATCAACATAGTATAAAATATCAGATTCAGGCATCCATCGTAAACTCTGTCTGTTTGCAATTTCTGAAATTATAGTCTGTTTTTGTTTTGTATCATATACCTCAATAAAATCAACGCTTTTTCCACCCGGCAGAGTTTCTCTCAGACCTATAAGTACAAATCTTCCACTTGGTGAAATTGATGTATTGCTGACTCTTTTACCCTCTAAAATATCTTTAATATTTATTCTTCTTTTATTTGTGTTACTAAAAGAGTAGTTTAAAAGTGAGTCTGCTTCTTCAGGCTTGAGTTCAATTTTTACTGCGGGATTTATTTTATTGTCAGCTGAAACCAACATTTTAATTATTACTCGGTGGTTGTTCGCAAATCCGTTCAGATAAGTGTCAACAGATCCTGAGTGGTGTAAACTATCATTTAATTGTGTTTTTGTTGCTCTTTTTACATCATCTACCCACAACTCCAAAGGATTAGGTGATGTTACAGTAAGCTTGCCTCTACCATATCTGTCCCCATTTACAAAAATAGAAAAAAGCTGAAAAGCATTTCCCTCTTCTGGTTTGTTTAAATGAAAAAATCCTGAACTATCAGGTGTAAGAATAGTAGTAAATCGAGTATGATCAGGAAAAGTAACTGAATATGATAACAGCATTTCGTCAGAAAATGGTGTGTTATTCAAATTCAGACTATCAAGGATTACTGGTTTGTGCAAAGGAATAGGTCCAAAGTTAAACAACTTCTCCGGCTTAAATAAGTTTTGCGAATGCAGATTAATAGTTAATAAAAACGCTGCTAATAAAAATAACAATTGCTTATTCTTCATATTTAATTTACTTTTCTCATTAATTTAGTTTGTCACACCATACAAAATAGTTCTTAAACATACCTTTTGAATCAGGTTTATTTTTGAAGATACCATACAAAGATGAACCAGATCCACTCATAGATGCATATAGAGCTCCCATTTCAAGTAATTGATTCTTAATATTACAAATTTCGGGATATTTTTTAAATATAGGTGTTTCGAAATCATTTATCATTAACTCGTTCCATTCAGCAAAAGGTCTCTGAATTATATCCTTTAAAGAATGCTCAGGTTGTTTGGGGACTATCATTGAGTATGCCTCTTTAGTATTAACTGATAAATCAGGCTTTACTAACATTAGATAATAGCCCTTTAGGTTAACATCAACAGCTTCGAATTGATCACCAACTCCTGTAGCCAATAGAGGTTTATTATGAAGAAAAAATGGGCAATCGGCTCCTATTTTAGAAGCTTTTATCATCAAATCGTCAATTGAGTAACCAAGTTCGAAAGATTCGTTCAATAGCTTTAACATAAAAGCTGCATCTGATGAACCTCCACCTAGTCCGGCACCTGATGGTATTCTTTTAAGAAGATGAATATCAATTGCCGGTATTTCTTTCTCTTGTGTGACTAGATTCAAAGCTTTGACTACCAGGTTGTTTTCTGCTAAGCCAGTAATTTTATCCCCGTAAGTAAATAGACGAAACTTATTTTGAGTATTTAATTCATCTGATTTGGAAGCTGAAGTAATTTCCAATCCTTCTTTTAGTTCGATTGGATAAAAAATTGTCTCCAGATTATGATAACCATCTTGTCTGCGAGATACGATTTGTAGTCCTAAATTTATTTTTGCGTTTGGGAAACAGATCATCAGAATATATTTTTTACAAAGATATTAATTTAAGGTTCAAAATTCAAACGCTGCTCGTACACCTATATGACGAAAATCGGTTTTGTGAAAAGAGCCGAATATACCTGCATTAAAATATCTATTACCAATTCCATAGCCTAACTCTGTATATGAAATAATTTGAGGAGTATACAACTGACTAATATAGATTCTTTCCTTATCTGCAAAATCAGATACAAAAGGGATATTCTTCAATATCAAGAATGGGGTTTCGTACATGAAGTGCGCCTGAATGTATGAGTCAGAGGCATTGTATAAATCTCTGCTTAACAGGTTGAAAACCCCTCCTAAACCATCATTCCAGTTTTCAGGGAAATTGTTTTTTGCGAAGTAAACAAAGTCTGCAAAGTACTCAGTTTTTTGGTTTATAAAACGACCTGCGCCCAAATGGTACTGAAATGAATGCATTAAACCAATTGGGATATTCTGACTAATATCAAACTCCACACGATTAAAAATTGAGGTGCTTCCTAAAATGTCCTTGAAACTCCTGGATAACTCTACTTTAAATGTTGGAAATGAGGATCTTACATATATTTTTTGTCTACCTTCATATCTGTAATACTGTCTTGGTGTCCAACTTACTCTTACAAATGGTGCAAATGATCTTTTTGTACCAAACATATCTTCTATTGGTTCAATCGCGCTATTTGTGGATCGGAGCAGAGTAGGAGTGTTTTTGCTTTTTCTGATATGATAATCAATACCTGTTTGAAGAAGAAGACCATTTGTCAACTCCATAGTATTAAATAGTTTAATGTAGTAATCTTTGTAGTAAAAAAGGGATATATCTTCAAAAGAAAGCCCCTTATTTTTAAGACTATCCTGTATCTGATCTACAAATAGTGAACTGTATGTAGGATTACCATTACCTAATGAAATTGATGCGCTACCTAAGCGAAAGGGGTTGTAGTTCCAAGTTGTTGTTAAATCAGTAAAAAACTCCTTTCTCCGAAACATATACCCGGCAAATGCATCAATTTTTACAGTACGGTTGTGACTTAAGTCAATATTGAATGATAATTTCTGACGATAGGTTAGACCATCCCTTGTAGAATATCCCAACATTAATGGATTAAAAAGTCCCGAATATCCCAACCTCACCGATTTATATTTGTAACTGGAGTTCATAACCATTCTTTGAGCCAGTTGTTGCGCAATTTTGGGATCTTCTAAATTATTACCATTTGCTTTGTCAGATTCTTTCTCTTTTAAACTCTGCAGGTAATTAAGTAAAACCTCTTTTTCTTGTGCTTGTAAAGGAATTGGTCTGTGGGTATTCCAAAAAGCAGTGTCACTTCTTACAGGAACTGAGTCGAGCCTTATCTTATAAAAATCACTGATATTCAAAGATCTTTCAGGCTCAGTAATACTTCTAAGCTCTATCTCATTATAATTTATATTTGCAAGGTGTCTTGATGCAAGTTTGTTCCCCAAATAAGATGTAGTTTGATATATTATCAGGTTAACTGGCAGATAATTGGTTATCCACTCGTTACCCATAGTCATTTCAAAGGAGAAGTCAGAAAAAATATCCACTCCCTCACCTCTGAAAAAAATCACTCTCCATGTACCTCTCTCAACTATAAAATAACCTTCTAATAGTTTAGTGTTTTCATAAATAGGGGTATAGTGTATATAATAGTATGTTTTGTTGTTCTCTGTGAAGGTTTTAGATAATTGATAGTTGTAATATTTAGCTGTACTAAATCGTAATGGCATGAAAAAACTCTCATCATTTGTTGTTTCACCGTATATGTTAATATTTATAAGTTTAAATGGAATTGACTCAATATCTTTTTTACTTGATATAGTTCCTGAAACGTGTTTAATATCCTGTACATAGTTATTTGGATAGTCGAATCTGTAGTTACTTATTGTTTCTATTAAAGCATTGTCGTTGTGAGGATCATGAATAACAAATTGTGGGATCAGATGAGTATATTTATATAGGAAATTTTTTTCTTTTGTTTCAACATATGAACGGGTATAGACTTCGGCGGAATAGCTTTCCACCAAGTCATTATATTTTTCTGCAGCATTCATCACTCTTATAAGTAATGTATCCAGAGGAAGAGACTCGGATGCAAAACAACTCAGTGAGATTAACAAAAAAAGTATAGTTTGTATTATCTTACCTCTATTCATACAAATACAAACTTACATTTTTTTTTAAATAATTCTGTTTTTTTTGATATGAGACATATATATTTAACAGTACTTTCTTCTAAATAAAGAAATTATTTTTTTCAACACTTAAAAAAAACTTATATATTTGTGTTCTAGAACATAGTTCTGCAGCACTCATGCCAGGAAAGAGTAAAGAATTAATCGATTTGTCATCAACATTGCCAGAGATTTGGAGAATGTTGTCTGATGCTGAGCGTAATCTTTTACGTGAAAACGCTCGTGTACTTAATTTTAAGAAAAACGAACTTATTTATCTTGAGGATGAAACTCCTAAAGACCTCATGTGCCTCTTCAAAGGAAAGGTAAAAATATTCAAAAGTGGGGTAGGTGGGAGAAGTCAGATAATCCGGATAATACGCCCTTTTATGTATTTCGGTTATCGAGCATATTTTGCAAGAGAACCGTATGTTACTGCTGCATCTGCATTTGAATCCTGCACAGTTTGCATGATACCCATGGAACTAATTGAGTCTTTTCTTAGAAAAAATGGGGACCTTGCCATGTTCTTCATCCAGATGCTCTCGGTTGACCTGGGTATAGCAGACCAACGAGTTGTAAACTTAACTCAAAAACATGTACGGGGACGTCTGGCTGAATCATTGATATTCCTTAAAGAAAGCTATGGTTTGGAAGAGGATGGTGCAACAATAAATATTTACCTCGCCCGTGAGGATCTGGCAAGTTTATCAAATATGACAACCTCAAATGCCATCAGGACGCTATCGAATTTTGCTAATGAAAGAATCATAGCTGTAGATGGGAGAAAAATAAAAATAATCGATGAAGAAAGACTTCGAAAAATAAGCCGAATAGGATAAATAGATTTTTTTTATTTTAAATTGTGAAATTATTTTTCAGTTTAATGAAACTCCTGTTTACCTTTGCCCCACAATTTTCAGGAAAAGGATGATTCAAAGAATAGCACGATCGATACTAAACTCTTATTACAAACCTGTGGAAAGTTTCTTGGAGAATCCACTAGACACACAGCTGCGAACACTACAATATCTTTTGGAACATGGTCAGAACACTCTTTATGGAAAAAAAATGGGTTTCGCTAATATTAAAAACTACAGTGGGTTTAATAAGAATGTGCCTGTAATATCATATGAAGAGTTAAGACCATATCTGAATAAAATAATCGTAGATAAAAAAGAGAATGTACTTTGGGACACACCGGTAAAGTGGTTCGCGATGTCTTCAGGTACAACTGAAGATAAAAGTAAATATATCCCTGTAACTAAAGAGTCACTTTATAATGGGAATTATCGTGCAGGTTACCATATGCTTGGAACTTACGCAGTTCATCATCCAGAAACAACATTTGTTTTGGGAAAAACATTGGTGATGGGGGGTAGTCAGCAGGTTAATATGATAGGTGATAGTATATATACTGGGGATATTTCTGCTATTCTGATGAAGAATCTTCCAAGAGCTGTAAAAAAAAGAAGGACACCCGAAGAGATTGCCCTGCTTCCTGATTGGGAGGAGAAGCTGGAAAAGCTTGCAGAATATTCAAAAAAAACTGATATACGTGCTCTCATTGGTGTGCCTTCGTGGATGCTTGTTTTATTAAAAAAGATTGTTGAAGAAACTGGTAGATCCATCACCGATATATGGCCAAATATTGAAGTGTTTTTTCACGGAGGGGTGAGTTTTATTCCATTCAGATCTCAGTTTAATAAACTTATCCCATCTGATAAAATGAATTACTGGGAAACCTATAATGCATCAGAAGGTTTTTTTGGTGTTCAGTTTACACCTGAATCGAGTGATATGCTGCTTATTTTGGATAATGAAGTGTATTATGAATTTATTCCTGTTGAAGAGTGGGATAAAGAAAATCCTCAGACTGTTCCATTAGAAGGAGTTGAAATTGGAAGGCAGTATGCAATGGTAATTTCTACAAGTGGAGGTCTTTGGCGTTATAAGATTGGAGATACAGTACAATTTTCATCAATCAACCCCTATCTCTTCAGACTAACAGGACGTACAAAACAGTTCATAAATGCATTTGGGGAAGAATTGATTGTGGACAATGCAGATAAGGCAATTGAAGAAGCTTGTCTTAAGACAGGAGCAAAAGTTAATGAATATACTGCTGCACCGGTATATTTTTCGGAAAGTCATAATGGTGCTCATGAGTGGTTAATCGAGTTTGAAACTGAGCCGAATGATTTGAAGGAATTCACATTGTTGCTGGATGAGAGCCTTAAAAAGCTTAATTCAGACTATGAAGCTAAACGTTCTTATAATCTATCATTAAATATCCCTGTTGTCAGATCATTAGAGAAAGGTGTCTTCTATAGCTGGATGAAACAAAGGGAGAAAATTGGAGGTCAGAACAAAGTTCCCAAGCTGTCAAATGACCGTAGATATATAGATAGTATATTAGATTTTGTATCAAAAAAATCCTAAAATAGAATAAAATAGGATTAAGATACCTTTAAATGAGAAAGATTAAGTAAATTTGCGAACTTAAACCGACTTGTAACAAGATGAAACTTAAACTTATCTTTTTTTTGATGTTCGCTATTGCCCTCGGTTCGTGCAGCGAGTACAATAAAATTTTGAAAAGTACCGATAGGGATTTGAAGTATAGCTATGCTAAAAAATATTTCGAAGAGGGTAAGTATAGTCGTAGTGTAACACTGCTTGAAGAGCTTGTTGCTTTTATGAAAGGTACTGCACAAGCTGAAGAGTCGTTGTATTTGTTAGCACAGAGTCATTATAACTCAAGAGACTATTTTTCGGCAACTGAAGTTTTTACTACTTACTACAACACATATCCAAATGGTGAATATGCCGAAGCTGCTTTGTTTTATTCAGCCTACGGGATGTATCTCGACTCTCCTGACGCTAGATTAGATCAAACAAAGACATACAAAGCAATTGCAGAGTTTCAGAAATATATAGAAAGATATCCTCAGACAGAACGTGCTGAGCAAGCAAAGAATTATCTGTTTGAATTACAGGAGAAACTGGCTTATAAAGAACTACTTGCTGCTCAGTTGTATTTGAACCTTGGTAATTATATGGGTAATAACTATGAATCAGCAGTTATTACTGCCAGGGAAGCAATGAAAAGCTATCCATTTTCAATATATATGGAGGAGTATCAGATTACAATACTGCGTGCAAGGTATGAATTCGCACAGAGAAGTACATTGCAGGCACAACCTGAACGTTATCGAATGGTTGTTGATGAGTATTTTAACTATACCAATACATTCCCAAATGGAAAGTATATAGCTGAAGCCGAAGAATATTATAAAGAAGCACAAAGCAAAATAGATGTTTTGCCTACAACTTGATTTTAAATTAACATTCAATATAAAATATGGATTACAGAAAAATAGCCGCAAGCTCAAATACAGAAACCCGTGACGTAATGAAATTGTCAGAACCGGTTGGAAATGTTTATGAGATGGTTAGAATTATTGGTAAAAGAGCTAATCAGATTAGCATAGATATGAAACAGGATCTTGATTCAAAACTTCAGGAGTTTGCTTCATATAGTGATAATTTGGAAGAGGTTTTTGAAAACCACGAACAGATTGAGATATCCAAATTCTACGAAAAACTCCCTAAACCTTCATTGCTTGCAATTGAAGAGTGGAAAGAGAACGAAATTTATTATCGTAACCCTTCGAAAGAAAAAGATTTGTTCTGATATATGTTTCAACGTATTCAAACAATTTTCCTGGTTCTGGCAGCTGCAGCAATGCTGATTGCATCTTCAACTCCATTAGCAACCTTTAATTATAATTATAGTGAAGAGGTTGTTTTCGAGTCTATGGGTATTTACCTGAATGGAACATTAAATGACTCCACATGGGGTCTGTTTGCTATCAGTATAGGTAGTTCAGTGCTGGCTTTAATTACTATCTTTTTATACAAAAAGAGAATGTTGCAGATAAGACTATCCATTTTCAATCTTGTATTGATGATTGGATTCTATCTGTTTTTTGGATTTATTTTCTACAAAGTATATTCAGTAGAAGAGCTCCTTTTTAATAAAATTGGTGTTGGTTTAATAATGCCTTTAATAGCCATCATCCTAACAATTCTGGCAATAAGGAGAATAGGTTCGGATGAGGCTTTAGTGCAGTCTTTAAACCGGTTGAGAGGCTAAAACGTCCACTCTTCGGATGTTCTGGCTTTATTTGTTTCTACAGGTACTGGAGCTTTAGTTTTAATTGGTTCGGTTGTTTCATTTTGAACTCCCGAACCTTTGTAGTATTGTAGCGCAGTAGGCATAATTGCTGTTAGTCGTTCAATTCTTCTGCTATCTGCAGGATGTGTACTTAATACTTCGGGTACTCCCGCACCTCCTGATGCTTGAGCCATTCTTTCCCAAAAGGGTATTGCCACTCTTGGGTCGTATCCTGCAATAGCCATAATTATTACACCTATTTCATCAGATTCGAGTTCTTGTTTTCGTGCATAAGGCATCATTACTCCATATTGAGCACCAAGACCAAACACTGTAGAAGCGATTTGTCGAGTTGACTCTGAATTTCCAAGGAGTCCACCTGCAATTGCACCCCCATACTGTAAAGCAACCTGTTGACTTATTCGTTCATTAGAGTGCTGAGCAATAACATGTGCAATTTCGTGACCAATAACGACAGCTAAAGCTTCTTCCGTTTGTGTGACAGGCAATAATCCTGTGTATACAACAACTTTGCCACCGGGCATTGCAAAAGCATTTACACTCTTGTCGGCTACCAGATTGAATTCCCAGGCATAATTTTTTAGTTCAGATTCATAACCATTGCTTTTATAAAAAGTTTCAACGGCTTTAGCTATCCTGTTACCAACACGGTTTACCATTTGTGCCGCTGCTGTGCCACGTTCTACAGGAGCAGTACGCATAAATTCCTGGTACTGTTGCAGACTAAGTGCAATGACCTCGTCATTTGAAACCAACTGTAACTGCCTTCTGCCTGTAAATGGTACACTTCCACATGATATTATAAATGAAACTGCAAAAAATATCAGTGATGTTTTAATTAATGACTTTGGTATTCTAATTTTTCCCATAGCTATGCTGTTTAGTTAATTCTTTGGTCTGTTTATTATTTAAGAAATTGATATCTCTTATTATACAACAATAATGAAAGCTTTCTTCCTTTAATTATGAAGCAAAAATAATTAAAATTGTGAAAGTTGTGATTGCAGTTGTCGAAATATCAGTTCAAATGTAGCATTTATCAACTTATTTGATAATTTAATCAATTTTGAAATTAACCCATTTTTTCATATCTTTGAGCAGTTTTAAGCAAATAATTTACACCAAAAAAACTATGTGTACTTCCTTTTCAGGGAGTAAATATCTGTTTATTTAATTGACATATGTCTTCTAAAAAGATTAACAACGACGATATTATAGAAAATAATGACGACCTGCAGAACAATGAAGATGTAAACTTGCAGGATGATGAATTAGAGATAAGTTTTTCCTCAGGGGTCGGTACAAATTCGAGAGTGCCTGTAAGGTTGGGCGAAGACAGTACTCTAAACTTATCAAAGATGTATCAGAATTGGTTTCTGGACTACGCTTCGTATGTAATACTCGAGCGTGCTGTTCCACATATCTCAGATGGTTTGAAACCGGTTCAGCGTCGTATTTTGCATTCAATGAAGCGCATAGAAGACGGTCGTTTTAATAAAGTTGCCAACATTATTGGTAATACGATGCAGTTTCATCCACATGGTGATGCATCTATTGGTGATGCATTAGTGCAGTTGGGGCAAAAGGATCTGTTAGTAGACATTCAGGGTAACTGGGGAAATATACTTACCGGGGATAGTGCTGCAGCACCTCGTTATATTGAAGCTCGTTTATCCAAATTTGCACTGGAAGTTTTATTTAACCCTAAGACTACTCAATGGAAACCATCATATGATGGCAGGAATAAAGAACCGATTACTCTTCCGGCGAAATTTCCACTTCTTCTTGCGCAAGGAGCCGAAGGTATTGCCGTAGGTCTTTCTTCAAGAATTTTACCACACAACTTTAATGAGCTTTGTGATGCTTCAGTTGCTTACCTGCAAGGTAAGTCATTTAAGCTCTATCCTGATTTCCAAACTGGGGGGTATATTGATGTGGAGAAATATAACGATGGTGAGCGTGGAGGTAGTGTGAAGGTGCGTACAACAATTACTAAGCTGGATAGTAAGACTCTGGTAATTAAAGATGTACCATATGGAAGAACTACTTCAGGACTGGTAGACTCAATACTTAAAGCTAATGAAAAGGGAAAAATAAAAATAAGGAGAGTAGATGATATAACCGCACAGGAAGTAGAAATACATGTACAGTTGGCACCAGGTGTATCATCGGATAAGACTATAGATGCATTGTATGCATTTACTGATTGCGAAATAAGTATATCTCCTAACTGTTGTGTTATCGATAATGATAAACCACATTTTCTTACTGTAAGCGATGTGTTGATTGCATCGGTAAACAGAACTAAAGATCTGTTAAAGCTGGAACTGGAGATTGAAAGAGGTGAGAAGCAGGAAGCCCATCTTTTTGCATCACTCGAAAAAATATTTATAGAAGAGCGTATATATAAGGATAAAGAGTTTGAAAACGCTAAAGATATGGATATAGCTATTGCTCATATCGATAAACGTTTAGAACCCTATAAACCATCATTTATAAGAGAAATAAATCGTGATGATATCCATAAGCTTATGGAGATTAAAATGGCAAGAATTCTGAAGTTTAATGCAAGTAAATCTGATGAACTTATTGCCAGACTTCTTGAAGAAATAGAAGAAATTAATCATAATCTGAACAATTTGGTTGATTATACTATTTCATGGTACCTTATGCTTAAAGAGCGCTATGGGAAGAATTTCCCACGCAAGACTGAGATTAGGAGCTTCGAAAACATTGAGGCTGTTAAAGTAGCTGAAGCAAACGAGAAACTATATATAAACAGAGAAGAGGGCTTTATAGGCACAGGTCTTAAAAAGGATGAATTTGTTTGTAATTGCTCTGATATAGATGACATTATTGTATTTTTCAAAGATGGAAAATATAAAGTGGTTAAAGTGAGCGATAAAATGTTTGTTGGTAAAGGAATACTTTATGCAAATGTTTTTAAAAAGAACGACAAAAGAACTATCTATAATGTAGTTTATCGAGATGGCAGGACATCACCTCATTATATTAAAAGGTTTGCTGTCACAGGTGTTACAAGAGATAAAGAATATGATTTGACTAAAGGTAAACCTGGCTCAAGAATTGCATATTTCAGTGCTAATCCAAATGGAGAAGCTGAAACCATTAGAGTGATTTTAAAACCAAAACCAAGACTTCGTATTCTTCAATTTGAAAAAGATTTTAGTGAAATAGAAATCAGGGGTAGGGGTACAATTGGAAATATTCTTACCAAGGCTGATGTACATCGAATTCAATTAAAACAGAAAGGCCTATCAACATTAGGGGGAAGAAAAGTCTGGTATGATCCGGATGTCTTTAGACTCAATTATGAAGGTGGAGGAAAATATCTGGGAGAATTCCAGGGTGATGATATGATTTTAGTAGTCACAAAAAGTGGAGATTTCTATAAATGTAACTTTGATCTTTCTAATCACTTTCCTGATGACGTACTAATTGTGGAGAAATTTGATGAACATAAAGTGTGGACTGCTGCGCTATATGATGCAGATCAGGGATATGCCTATCTCAAGCGTTTTACAATGGATGCAACTGAGAAACCACTCAACTTTATGGGTGAAAATAGTGAATCACGCTTATTTTTGCTGACAGATGTAGTTTATCCAAGAGTAAAAGCTATCTTTGGAGGCAATGATAGCTTCCGTGAACCAATCGAATTGGATGCTGAAGAGTTTATAGGTGAAAAAAGTTATAAAGCGAAAGGTAAGAGAATATCAAATTTTGAGGTAGAAACTGTAATTGAATTGGAGCCTGTAAGATTCCCGGAACCAGTAAATAAAGAAAGCTCTACTAAGGTGGAGATAGATGAAGAGGGAAGTGAAAATGGCAATGAGAATATATCAGACTCTGATTTGAGAGATGAAATTTCTGGTCAGATGAAGCTATTTGATTAATGGTTTGAAACCACAAATATGTAACAAATATATTAGATGAAAAGGATTCCTTTTTTAGTTTTTATTTGGTTTAGCTTAAGTTGTCTGCTATTTTCTCAGGAGTCCACTCAGCAATCAGTTATTCCTGTTAATCAATCTACACTTATAGGTATAGGAAAAGCATATTTAGAAGACAGCTATCTTTCTCCAATAAAATATGAAGGAATTGCAATTTCACTATTACATGATCGTATCAAAGCATCTAGGAAATATGGAAGTAATATTTTAATTCAGAATCAGTTTCGAATTCAAACAGCAATCACAAAAAACCCTACTCTTTCTTCTTCAGAATATTGGGGTAATCTAAATTATAATTTAAATATATTTTATCCACTAATTGATTCAGGGAAATTGCGTCTGTATGGTGGTGGAGGAACTGAAGCACTGTTCGGCGGTATTTATAACGTAAGAAACACAAACAATCCAGGCTCACTCAAAACATATGTCAATTTAAATTTATCTTCTATGGTGTTATACAAATTGCGTAATCTAAGTCTAAGATGGCAGTTATCGACACCATTTGCAGGAATGTTTTTTTCTCCTGAATATGGACATTCTTACTACGAAATATTTACACTAGGAAATGATAAAGGAACGGTGCATTTTGGTTCGTTTCATAATCAGTTGGCACTGAGAAGCTATTTTACAGTTGATATTCCGTTTAAAAATTTAACAATCCGCACAGGTTATCTGTGGGATTATTATGCTACTGATGTTAATGAGCTTATTACCAGGACTAATGCTCATCAGTTTATGTTAGGTCTTGCATTTGAATCTCTCTATGTGGGTGGTAAAAGGGCTCAAGATAAAAGTATAATAAAGAGTGTTTACTATTAGATAATTGTTTTTATTGGTATGAAATACAATTTTGACGAGATAATTGACAGGTCAAATACAGAAAGTTCAAAACTTGAGAATTTAAAGTCGCTTTTCGGACGTGAAGATCTTATTCCACTGTGGGTTGCCGATATGGACTTTAAATCTCCACCTGCAATCACCAAAGCTCTTATGAAAAGAGTGGAGCATGGGTTATTTGGTTATACAATTCAATCAGAATCATACTTCAATTCAATAATAAATTGGCTTGAAAGAAGACATGGATGGAGTGTTGAAAAAGATGATATTACATATATCCCCGGAGTTGTAAAAGGTTTAGCTTTTGCAATAGATGAATTCACGGATAAAGGAGATAATATCATTATACAGCCTCCTGTGTATCACCCTTTCAGGATTGTGAGTAGCTCTTTAGGGCGAAATGTGGTTAATAATCCGTTAATAAAGTATAACGGTCAATATAGAATGGATTTTGAAGGACTACGCAAGATTGCATCTGAAAAAGAGTGTAAGATGCTTATACTTTGTAATCCTCACAATCCTGCCGGGAGAGTATGGACTCATGATGAACTAGCAGAACTTGCGGAAATTTGTTACGATAACAATATTCTGGTTATTTCAGATGAGATACACTCTGATTTGGCACTTCCAGGATATAAACATATACCTTTTGCAACAGTGTCTGATAAGGCAAATAATAACTCTATCACCCTAATGGCTCCAAGCAAAACTTTTAATATTGCCGGGATAGTAAGCTCATTTTCAGTTATCACAAATGAAGAAATCAGAGAAAAATTTTTAAGCTATATAAAGCCAAGATGCTTGGACGAGGGAACATTATTTGCATATACGGCTACCCGTGCAGCTTATGATGAGTGTGATGACTGGCTTGATGAGATGCTAAAATATGTTCAGGGTAATGTTGATTTTGTTGATAGTTATTTGAAAAAAAACATTCCACAAATAAGAGCTATACTGCCAGAAGCATCTTTCTTAGTTTGGCTTGACTGTTCTTCTTTGAAACTTTCACAGTCTGAACTTAAAAAACTATTTGTTAATGAGGCAGGACTTGCTCTTAATGATGGAACAATTTTTGGTCCAGGAGGCGAGGGCTTTATGAGATTGAATGTTGGAACGTCAAAACAAGTACTTGAAAAAGCTCTCAATAATCTTAAAAACGCTGTTAATAAATAAACTTCATTTATACTTGATTGTTAATATTCAAATCCAAATAAATAATTAAAAAAATAATAGACAATGAAAATTTCAGAAAACAAATATATTACGCTTTCATATGACCTGAATGTAGGAGAAGGAGATAATCTAGAATTAATGGAGCAAGCTACAGCGGAACAACCGATGGAGTTTATATTCGGAGCCAATATGATGCTAGATGCTTTCGAAAAACAGATTGAAGGATTAGAGCAGGGTGATGAGTTTAACTTTCACTTGACTCCAGATCAAGCATATGGAGAATATGATGATGCTCAGATAATTGAACTTCCTAAAAAGATATTCGAGATAGAAGGAAAAATTGATAATGAGATCCTTTTTGAAGGAAATGTTGTACCAATGATGGACTCTTCCGGTAATAGATTAATGGGTTCAGTAGTAGAAATAGGGGAGGATATTGTAACAATGGATTTTAATCATCCTCTGGCTGGAGAAAATATGTATTTTACCGGGAAGGTATTAGGTGTTAGAGATGCCTCGGCCGAAGAAATTGCAGCTCTATTCTCTGGTGGAGGCTGTGGTTGTGGTTCATGCGATTGTGGCTCGAAAGGCTCTGGTGCAGAAGGTGAAGGATCATGCGGTTGTGGCAGCTCAAATGGTGGAGGTTGTGGTTCAGGAGGTTGTGGTAATTGCTAATATATGAATACATTTGGAAGATTATACAGGTTAACATCCTTTGGTGAATCTCATGGTGTTGCAGTGGGGGGAGTAATTGATGGTTGCCCTCCTGGTTTGGAACTCGATTTAGATCTTATTCAAAATGAACTTAACAGGAGAAGGCCTGGGCAATCACGTATAACTACACCAAGAGTGGAATCAGATACTGTAGAGTTTCTTTCAGGAGTCTTTGAAGGAAAAACTACTGGCACACCAATTGGTTTTATTGTAAAAAATGAAAACCAGCAGTCAAATGACTATAGTAATATAAAAGATGCTTACAGACCATCACATGCAGATTTTACCTACCATCAGAAGTATGGTATAAGGGATTACAGGGGAGGTGGTCGTTCATCTGCACGTGAAACAATTGCCCGTATTGTGGGTGGTGCAGTAGCGAAACTATATCTGGATAAACTTGGAATTGATGTTAAAGCTTATACATCTCAGGTAGGACATATAGGTCTTGAGAATGATTACAGAATGTATGATCTTACAAAGATTGATGATAACATTGTTCGATGTCCCGATCCGGAGGTAGCTGAACTGATGATAAAGCTGATTCAAGAGACACGTTATCAGGGAGACACGATTGGTGGAATTATAACATGTGTTATTAAAGGAGTTCCTGTAGGACTCGGTGAACCTGTTTTCGGGAAACTTCATACTGCTCTTGGTGCTGCAATGCTTGGAATTAATGCAGTAAAAGGTTTTGAATATGGTATGGGCTTTAATGTTTCAAAAAAAGGGTCTGAAGTGAATGATTCTTTTTACGATTCTAATGGAACAATAAGTACCAGAACTAATTATTCAGGTGGAATTCAGGCTGGTATTTCTAATGGACAGGATATTTATTTTAGAGTTGCATTCAAACCCGTTTCAACTATTTTGATGGAGCAGCAAACCGTAGATATTACAGGTAAGAATACAACAATAAAAGCTAGAGGTCGTCACGATCCATGCGTATTACCTCGTGCTGTTCCTATAGTAGAAGCAATGGCATATATGACAATAATGGATTACTATCTAATCTCAAAAGCTAATAAACCTGAGTCGTAAAATTTTTTAATAATTATAATCATGAAAAAACTATCTTGTTTAAAAGAGAATATATTTATTCTGGCTTTAATTTTAATAATTATACCAGGTAATATAATTGCACAAGTAAAAACTGAGTTTTTACTTGAGGACAGGATAGTTTTTGATGATTATATTGAATATATAAAGCCTTGGAAATCTAATAGTAAGGATCTGATTATGGAAAAAACTGCTCTGTTTTTTCTAGGAAAACCTTATGTGGCTCATACTTTGGATCAGAATGTGGTTGAACAACTGACTGTGAATTTCCGCGAATTCGATTGTTTTACTTTTGTGGAAACAGTTATTGCTTTATCTATGACAGCTTTAGAGGAAGAACCTACTATAGAGGCTTATGCGGATAATCTAAAATCAATCAGATATAGGGATAAAGTAATTCTGGGCTACCATTCTAGATTACATTATACAATTGACTGGATATATGAGAACAGTAAGAATGGTATAATGAAAGATATTACCAGTGAAATTGGTGGGGTGAAGGACAATAAGATTATAAACTTCATGTCTGAACACCGTACTTCATATAATCAATTAACTGATGATGATACAACTCTTAATGAAATAATAAAGGTGGAAACTAAAATTAATGACAGAGGAGGCTTTTATTATTTACCAAAGGATGAAATAGCCAAATCAGATTCATTAATACCACATATGTCAGTAGTAGGTTTTACTACAAGTTTAGAAGGACTGGATGTCACACATGTAAGTTTTGCATTTAGAAAAGATAGGGAGCTTAAATTTATACATGCCTCATCGGTTCTTAACGAGATTGTAATTGATAAACAATTACTAAGCAACTACTGCAATAGCAGAAGCTCATGTACCGGTATTATTATAGCAAAAGTATTATAGTTGCCTTATTCGAATCTTTTATTATTGTCGTCAGATTTGTTATTCTTCTTATTATTGAATAATATATCAGTTTTCCTCAGGAGTGTATTTATTATGATTATTAATAGTGTTGTAGCTGCAAGCTCCCAGTATAACCCAAAACCGGCAAGGCAGCCAAGTGCAGCACTACACCATATGGTTGCAGCTGTTGTCAATCCTTTAACATTAGTACCTCTGTGAAGTATTACACCTGCACCAAGAAAACCAATACCGGTAACTATTTGGCCCATTACTCTGGAAGGATCACCTGTTTGTATCCCTTCCATCAAGTAGGCTGAAATCATAACAAAAACAGAAGAGCCAACTGATACCAGCATATTTGTTCTTAGACCTGCACTTTTGTTACTTGTCTCACGCTCAAGTCCTACTGCACCGCCTGCAATAGAAGCTGCCAGAAGACCTATAATAAACTCTGTTGGGAACATAGTCGAATAGATTATTTTACTTAATAATTATCTGATTAAATCTTTATTAACAACAATCTGAGATATATAGGGTTCAATAATACTAAGAGTAACGATCTTTGAGTTTTTCCTTGATTTCTTCAACAGGAGGAATGTTTTCAGGTATTGGTTTTAATATTGCATCATACATTTCCTTGTTTTGAAGAACCTCTATTGCTTTTTCAAACACTTTATCACTGGCTAACTGATGTAACAGAACTCCTTTCTTATAATAATACCGTTGAACAATTTCAGATTCTATCATATCTTTAATTAAATCTTTAAATAGTTCAAGGTCCCTGTCAATATCAGGATGAAGTTTAGCTTCAAGTGCTTTAAATTCTTCAGCAGCAATATTTAGGTATCCTTCAAACTCCATGATGCTTTTTAATTGATTCAAAGACCGTTGACTCATTTTATCATATTCAAAATTCCTTGTTTTTACATAATTTTTAAATGAATCATAGTCTGTATCGGACAATTCAAATTGATCTGGAGCTGAAATTTTCTCATGATTTTGTGCCCAATCTGTAACATAATCAAAAATTATATTTTCAGCCATGAGATAATAAGCTATCCTACTACCAACTTCCTGAGGTACTGTTATATCAGGAGTAATACCACCACCATCACGTACTTCTCTGCCATTTCTGGTATAAAATACATTGGTTAAAGAATCAGGTACACGGGCGACACTACCATCTGGATTTCGATGAGAATAGTCTAGTGATTGAATACCCCTGCCACTGGGAATATAGTATTTAGAAGTAGTAATTTTCATATTTCCACCATAAGGCAAATCACGAGGTGTTTGAACCAATCCTTTACCAAATGATCTATTACCTACAATAACTGCTCGATCAAGATCCTGAAGTCCTCCTGCAACTATTTCTGATGCAGAAGCAGAACCGGTATCGATAAGTACTACTATCGGTATTATTTCATCCAGAGGTTGGTCTTGTGTGAAATAACTTCTATCCCATTGAGTTACTTTACCTTTGGTTGATACTATTTCCTCACCCTTGGGAACAAATAAATTCACAACACTTACAGCTTCGTCTAAAATTCCACCTCCATTACCTCGAAGGTCCATTATTAGCGACGTAGCCCCTTTGTTTTTTAGTTGTTCCACAGTCTCCTTAACTCTATCAGAGCTACCGGAAGTAAAGCTTCCAAAGTGGAAATAACCAATATTTCCATTGAATACATCCGAGTAAGTGACTGGGTCTATTTCAATTTTTTCTCTTACTATATTTATGGTTCTATATTCCTTTTCACCTGGTCGTTTAATTAATAATTGTATGGTCGTACCTGGTGTTCCTTTTAACTTATCGCTCACTTCTTTTACTGTTGCTTCCCGCATATCTTCGCCATTAATCTCAAGTATAGCATCACCCGCTTTTAGTCCTGCTTTTGCTGCCGGTAAATCCTCGTACGGTTCATTGATAATAACCTGACCATCTTTGTAAGAAATAATAGCTCCTATACCTGCATATTCGCCAGTGGTCATAAATTGAAGTTCACCAATGTTTTCTTCAGAGTAATATTCTGTATATGGGTCGAGTCTCGATAGCATGTTATGAATTGTTCCCTGAACTAGTTTATTTACCTCTATGCTATCAACATAAAACATGTCTAACTCCCTTAACACCGAATTGAAAATGTCGATATTTTTATTGATATCGTAATAACGTTGATTTTGGCCACTTGATGCTATTTGGGCATAAATTTGTAAAGTAAATAATCCGGTGAGTAATAAAAGAATATATTTTTTCATTTTAGCATTAAAATTTATTTGTATGCATATAAAAAATGTTGCCAATGCTTCATTTCTTCCATTAACAAAGGAACAAAATTTTTCCTGAAATCAGTATTTTCTTTTAGTTATATGTTTATAAATATCGAATGTAAGGAGATTAAATATTATGATAAATTAAAATGATATTATCTTTGCAGACTACTAAGGTGGTTTTAAAACAAAATTATGAAAATACTACTACGTTATACATTACTTCCCATATTAATAAGTCTGTTGATTTTTATAGGTACCTGTTTAATCCCTTCTAATAGTGTTCCTCAAATGCCAGAGGGAATTTCTTGGGATAAAATTGTTCATTTTGGAATGTTTTTTCTGTTATCGGCTGTTTCTTTATATGACTATTATAAATTACACAATAAAAAACCTATTTTTATAAGATGGATGTTTTGGGGTTTACTGATACCAGTAATATATGGAGGTGTAATTGAATTATTACAGAAATATTATTTCCCTACACGAAGTGCTGAGTTAGGGGATTGGATTGCTGATATTTTAGGATCTCTGGTTGCAACAGTTATAGCTGTTATTTTCTTAAGGAGAAGAGTATAATTCTGGAAAAAAATTATCTTTGTGTAAAATAGTATATTATGGTTAAAAATTTATTTATCTCTTTTATAGTTCTATTACTGATGTCATGCGGCAATTCTTCAAGTAGTAAATCAGACTCTAACCAAATAGAAAGTGTAGAGTCAGTGAATGCAGAAGAGAAACAAAACAAAACCGAAGGTTATCAATTTTTGGTTAATGTAGGAGAAATGGCTCCTGATTTTGACATGCAACTACCAGATGGGAATATAGTAAAACTCTCTTCTTTAAGAGGTAAAGTTGTAATGTTACAGTTTACTGCGAGTTGGTGTGGAGTTTGTAGAAAAGAAATGCCTCATATTGAGTCAAGAATCTGGCAACGCCACAAAAATAATCCTGAGTTCGCACTTTATGGGATCGATAGAGAGGAGCCTGTAGAAAAAATTGAAGAATTAATTGAAGCTACAAAAGTTACATATCCTATCGGTCTTGATCCTGATGCCGGAATATTTAGTTTATATGCTGAGGCTAATGCCGGGATAACACGTAATGTTATAATTGATAAAGATGGTAAAATTGTAATGCTAACCCGATTGTTTGAAGAAGAAGAGTTTAACCAAATGGTTGAAACAATAGATAGATTACTTCAAAACTAATTATGATCTTTGATTATTATTCCTAAAAAAATCAGAAAGATGAATTATGAAGATTTAAAAATCCTTGATGAATTAAGAGAGAAAGGGAGTATTACAGAGGAGGAATACCAGCGCGAGAAAGAGAAAATCCTTAATAATACTTCAATTGGCTCCGGGAAAAGGCCTCTATTCGGAATGACAGAAAACACCTACATAATGCTTATGCATTTATCTCAGTTTGCAGGAGTAATCGTTCCATGTGCTGGTTTTATAGTCCCGATAATTATGTGGATTGCCAATAAGGATATTAATGTAAACGTAGATTTGCATGGTAAGAATATTCTTAATTTTATGATTAGTTATGTGATTTATGCAGCAGTAGCTGCTATTACGATTATTGGTATTCCAATCGCGATAATTATTGGTCTATTGTATGTTATTTTAGTTATTATCGCTACAGTAAAAGCCTATAACGGCGAGTACTGGAAATATCCGCTGACGATACAATTTATTAAATAATGATTGAAGAACAGATAGTAAACTACTCAAATGTGCAATTAAATCGCGAAGAAAACATAATTCTTCGTAATGTCAATCTTACTGTAAACAGAGGTGACTTCTTGTATGTAATTGGAAAAGTAGGATCAGGCAAAAGTACTCTAATGAAAAGTATGTATGCTGAGCTGCCTGTTGAATATGGTAGTGCACGTGTTTTTGATTATGAACTTGCATCTATTAAGCGCAGACATGTACCATTTCTAAGAAGAAAAATTGGTATTGTTTTTCAAGATTTTCAGCTGCTTATAGATAGGACAGTAGAAAAAAACCTTGAGTTTGTACTTCGCGCAACTGACTGGAAAAATAAGCGTGAAATCAAAGACCGTATTAATGAAGTGCTGGTATTGGTTGGGATGCAAAACAAGGCTTATAAAATGCCTCATGAATTATCTGGTGGAGAACAGCAAAGAGTAGTAATTGCGAGAGCATTACTTAACTCTCCAGCACTTATTTTAGCTGACGAACCAACAGGTAATTTGGATCCGGAAACTGGTAGTCAGATTGTTTCTCTCCTTCAGGATATTTCAGGGAGGGGCACAGCCGTAATAATGTCAACACACAACTACTCAATTGTTCAAGCCTTTCCAGGTAAAATTATGCGATGTGAAGATATGAATCTCATACCAATGTGATTATTATACTGAAAAAGTTTCACCTTTCTTAATAATATATCATACTAATAATTGAACATTGACAAACTATCGTTATTCAATGTTCTAAAAAATATGTACCTTTGCATCTTCAAAAAAATAATAAATAATACATCACAATCGTGGCTGACACAAAGTATATATTTGTAACAGGAGGCGTTGTTTCTTCTTTAGGAAAGGGTATAATTGCTTCGTCGCTAGGTAAACTACTGCAAGCAAGAGGGTATAAGGTGACAATTCAAAAATTTGATCCATATATTAATGTTGATCCCGGAACATTAAATCCATATGAGCATGGAGAATGCTATGTAACGGTTGATGGTCATGAAGCAGATCTTGACTTAGGACACTATGAGAGATTTCTTAATATTCAAACAACAAAAGATAACAATATTACAACTGGACGTATTTATCAGAATGTAATATTAAAAGAAAGACGAGGTGATTTTCTGGGTAAAACTGTACAGGTAATACCTCATATTACTGATGAGATCAAACGTAATATTAAATCTTTAGGCATAAAGAACAAATTTGATTTTGTAATATCCGAGATTGGAGGTACAGTTGGTGATATTGAATCTACACCATACCTGGAAGCAGTTCGTCAATTAAGATGGGAGCTAGGGAAAAACTGTTATTGTATACATCTTACTTATGTTCCATATATTTCAGCAGCAGGAGAAGTAAAAACCAAGCCTACTCAACATTCTGTTAAAGAACTTCAGTCTCATGGTATACAGCCAGATATGCTTGTATTGCGAACTGAGCGTAAGTTAAATAAAGACATACTTGATAAAGTAGCTCTTTTTTGTAATGTTGAACAAGGAGCAGTAATGCAGTCAGTAGATGTTTCTACAATATATGAGGTGCCCACTATGATGCAACGTCAGGGCATGGATGAAGTAGTTTTGCGAAAGATGAATTTGCCAACTGGTGATAGCCCAAAAATGGAGGCATGGAATGCATTTTTACAAAAAAGAAAGGATGCTAAAAAACATGTAAAAATTAAGTTGGTTGGTAAATACGCTGAACTACCAGATGCATATAAATCAATTACTGAAGCTCTTTCTCAGGCTGCAATATATAATGATAGAAAATTGATTTTAGATCTATATCAATCAGAAAAAATTACTGAAGAGAATGTAGCAGAACAGCTGAAAGATGCTGATGGAATTGTCATAGCCCCCGGCTTCGGACAGAGAGGAATAGAAGGTAAATTTATTGCTTTGAAATATGCAAGAGAGAATGATATTCCAACTTTTGGTATCTGTCTAGGCATGCAGTGTATGGTTGTTGAATATGCACGATCAGTTTTGAATTTGCCCGGTGCAAATTCAACAGAGATGGATCCAAAAGCTGAAGATAAGGTTATTGACCTGATGGAGGAACAAAAACATATTACTAATATGGGTGCTTCTATGCGTCTTGGTGCTTATGATTGTATACTTAAGAAAGGATCATTGGCATCTAAAGCGTATGGTAAGTTGAAAATTCAGGAACGTCATCGCCACAGGTATGAGTTTAATAATGAATATAAATCAAAATTTGAAGCTGCAGGTATGAAATGTACCGGGATCAATCCAGATTCTGAATTAGTGGAAATAGTAGAAGTTCCTGGTTTGAGATGGTATATTGGAACTCAATTCCATCCGGAGTATAATAGTACTGTTATATCACCAAATCCACTATTTATGAGTTTCATGTCAGCTGCAGCAATTACAAAAGAAATTAGAAAAAAATAATTCTAAGGATTTAATGGATAAAAATACGATTATAGGTTTACTGTTGATTACCGCGATCATAGTTGCTTTCACGATATACAACAGACCTAGTAAGGAGCAAATAGCAGAACAGAAACGTCTACGAGATTCTATAGCATTAGTTGAAGCGCAACAGGCAGAAATTGCAACAGAATTAGGATCAAAACAGGCCAGTACTTCACTGAGTGACGATTCAGTATTAGGGCAAGGTTCAAGTCTATCGGACTTTTTTAGAGCCGGTACACCATATAATGAAGCTATAAATGATTCAACATCAGAAGTTACAATTTTAGCTAATGAGCCAGTAAATGAAGAGATTGTTGTTTTAGAAAATGATAAAATAAGATTGCTGCTAAATACTAAAGGAGGTAAAATTCAATCTGTTCAGTTGAAAGAATATCTACATTATAAGGGTGACAGCCTATATCTTTTTGAAAATGATCAGGAGTCTCGCTTTAATCTGGAGCTATTCAATCGTAATAGTTTAAGAATATCTACAGAAAATGAGTACTTTACACCAATAAAAAGTGCAGATGGTAAAACTGTAATAATGCGCTTACAGAACTCATCTGAACAATACATTGATTTAGTGTACACTCTTCCTGAAGACGAATATATGTTAGACTTTGACATACGTATTTCGGGTATGAGAAATGGATTGCATCCAGAAAGTCTTGCCAATTTCAAATTAAACTGGGAACAAAAAGTAAGGCAACAGGAAAAGGGTCGTGCATTCGAAAATCGCTATTCTCGTATCCATTACAAGTATGACAAACAGGATGATAGTAAACTTAGTGAATCAAAAAATGACCAAAAAGAACTTCCAGATCCAATAAAATGGTTCGCTTTTAAAGATCAGTACTTTTCTGCAATAGTGATTGCCGATAAACCTTTTAATAACACAATTCTTACATCACAATTACTAAATGATTCTGAATATATAAAGAACTATAAGGCAGAAGTATGGGCTCCAGTAGAAATCAGTACAGAAAGTGATCTTATAAGTGCAGGTTTTAAATACTACTTCGGACCGGTTCATTATAATACACTTAAATCTTATGATGATGGAGTAAGTAATAATTCAGATAAGCTTGAACTGGAAGAAATAGTTAGTCTTGGTTATAAATGGCTTAGTTGGGTAAACAAATGGTTTGTAATACCTGTGTTTAACTATTTCTTGACTTTAAACTGGGGTATGGGACTTATTATTCTTATTCTGACTATAATGGTCAAAATTATCATATCACCATTAACTTACAAGTCATATATTTCATCTGCAAAAATGCGTGTATTGAGACCGCAAATTCAAGAGATTGAGAAAAAATACCCGGGTCAGGAACAAGATATGATGATGAAAAGACAACAAGCCACTATGGAGCTTTACAGTAAAGCAGGTGTTAGTCCAATGAGTGGTTGTCTTCCTATGCTTATTCAGATGCCTGTCTTGTTAGCTCTATTTTTCTTCTTTCCATCAGCAATTGAGCTTCGTCAACAAAGTTTTCTATGGGCAGATGACTTGTCTACTTTTGACTCATTAATTTCATGGAGTGGCAATATTCCAATAATTACCAGATTTTTAGGTAATCATATTAGTATCTTTTGTTTGTTAATGACAATTACAAACGTAATATACACCAAATATAATATGGCTTCTATGGATACCGGTCAGCAAACTATGCCTGGTATGAAAAATATGCCTTTGTTCATGAGTGTTTTTATGTTCTTCTTTCTTAACTCTTATCCTTCAGGATTAAACTACTATTATTTCCTTTCAACATTGATTACAATTGTAATTACATTAATTATGAAAAAAGTAATAGATGAAGAAAAGATATTAGCACAATTAGAAGAAAACAAGAAGAAACCTAGGAAAAAATCAGGATTTATGGCTCGTTTACAAGAAGCTCAAAAACTACAAGAGAAGCAAGCACGTGAACAAGCAAAGCAAAATGCTAAGCGAAATTATCGGAAGTAGGATTGAAATTCTTATGTGAACTTATTTTTTATATATTTGTTTTAACTTAATACACACCTAAAAAGTTTTGTTATGAGCGAAGTAAAGAAAGAACTTGAATATGACGAAGAAGATTCCCTGAGATTTATTCAAGAACACCTTCCAGAAGAAATGAAGGATGAGTTTTCCGATGATGAGATTAACTATATAGTTGATCTGATTTATGAGTTTTATGAAGATAAGGGATTTCTTGATGCAAGTGAAGAATCTGAAATTGAAATTGATGAAGACGAATTATTGGATTACATCTTTGAAAATGCCCGTAAAGACAATGTTAGGGAATTTACCGACGAACAGATAGAAGCAATAGTAGCTGGTGAGCTAGCATATTGTGATACACTGAACTTATTTGATTAAAACTTTTTTTTATAAAAACATATTTCACCAAATCAATAAAAACTATGAAACAATTTTCAAAATTAATGGCAATTTCGCTGTTAGGTGTCTCTCTCATTTTTTCTAGTTGCGGTGCTAACCGTACAATTCAGGGAGGAGCCATAGGAGCAGGCGGAGGTGCTGCAGTAGGAGCAGGCGTTGGAGCAATTGCAGGCGGAGGCCGTGGAGCAGCAATTGGAGCTGGTATAGGAGCAATTGTAGGTGGTGCAGCTGGTGCAATCATTGGTAATAGAATGGATAAACAAGCTGCAGAACTGGAACAAATTGAAGGAGCTCAAGTCGAAAAAGTAAATGAAGGGGAAGCAATAAAAGTTACTTTTGAATCAGGTATTCTTTTTGCAACTAACTCAAGTACTTTAAATAGTGCTTCAAGAGCATCTCTTGACAAATTTGCCACTTCATTACTTAATAACCCTGATACAGATGTTGAGATCTATGGTCATACTGATAGTACAGGAAGTGATGCAATCAACAATCCTTTGTCAGTGCGTCGTGCAGAATCAGTTTACAATTATTTAAATTCTAAAGGCGTTTCAGGACAGAGAATGTCTTATGAAGGTTTTGGTTCATCTCAACCTATTGCTGATAATAGTACTGCAGCAGGTAGAAGCGAAAACCGAAGAGTTGAGGTTTTTATTTTACCTAACGCGAAAATGATTCAGGAAGCCAAAGAACAGGCAAAATAAGTAAGGTAATAACTGATTTATAAAGTTAAATACAAACTAAAATCGCGCTTCTATTTGCGCGATTTTTTTTAAAATTTATGGCTGAAGAATTAATTATTTCAAAGGGGTCTTCAAAAGAAGAATTATACAAGACACTATACCCGCAATTGGAGTCATTAGTGGAAAATGAAGATGATTTGATTGCTAATATGGCAAATATCACTTCTGCTTTGAAAGAGACATTTGATTTTTTCTGGGTTGGGTTTTATAGGGTAGTGGGTGACAGACTGGTCTTGGGACCTTTTCAAGGGCCAATTGCTTGTACAAATATAGCTTTTGGAAAAGGAGTATGTGGGAAATCATGGAAAGAAGAAAAAACAATTATTGTACCTGATGTAGATAAATTTCCCGGTCACATTGCATGCAGCTCTATGTCACGCTCTGAAATAGTTGTACCTATTTTAAAAGAGAATAAAGTTATTGCTGTGCTAGATGTAGATAGTGATAAACTAGATTCATTTGATGAAACTGATGCATATTATCTTGAGAAGATATCTCTACTATTGTGAATCTAATTTCTCAACCATACTTCTGCTCATCTCTACAATTGCACATCCTAGTTGATCAATTCTGATAGCAATAATAGATTTACCTTCTACATTTACCAGTTCACCTTCTAAGCCAATAAGTGGCCCTTTGATAACTTTAACTTTTTCACCGGGAACAAAATTTTCGGTATTGAAATCAATTGGTTTATCAGAAAAATCAAGCATGAATCTAAACTTCTCCATTTGTTCATCAGGAATTACTGTAGGAGAGTGCTCACCACGTAAAACAAGATATCTGATAACCGATGGCTGAGTTATAACAATACGCTGTTCTTCAGTGTCTACACGAACAAAAATCATCATAGGAATAAGTACCTTCTCAATTTTTTTCTTACGATCGCTCCATTGTCTTATCTCTGTTTGAACAGGCAGAAAATTCTCAATCCCCAGGGCAGATAATCTACTTCTTACCTTTTTTTCATGATGCATATTAACGTAAACAGCGAGCCATCTCTTTTTTGTCATGTTTGATTAATTTCTTTTTAGTTAGCTGCAAATATAAGGAAAAATTAATATCAGCTGTACGTTAATAATTGGTCATACTTTTAAAACTGTTAACTTTATGAAAATTACTAATTATCCTTCATTTTTTACATTAAATTTGTAGATAATATTATATATAGATACTTGATTTAATGAACAAAATATTTATTTTGCTCATTCTGTTGTTATTAAGTTCGGTTGTTGTAATCCCCTCCGAAATACCTGCTACGGAAGTGAGAGCTGTTTGGTTAACTACTAATTATGGACTTGATTGGCCTACAAACAGTAAAAGTCAGGAAGATCAAAAAAAAGAACTTATTTCGATACTTGATTCATTGAAGAAATATAACTTCAACACAGTAATGTTTCAAGTTCGTGCACGTGGCGAAGTCTTTTATAAATCAGTTATTGAACCGATGTCGTCATTGATAGCAGCCGGAGACAAAGGAGAACATGATTTTGATCCGCTTGCATTTGCCGTTGAAGAGGCTCACAAAAGAGGCTTAGAATGTCACGCATGGATAGTGACATACCCATTAGGGGGAGACAGACATGTTAGAAGTTTAGGCTCTAAATCAGTTACAAAGAAAAACCCAACTATAACTAAAAAATTCAAAGGTGAATGGTTTCTTGACCCAGGCAATCCAAGAACAGATGATTATCTTATATCTATCGTAGAGGAGATAGTAAATAATTATGATGTTGATGGGATTCATTTCGACTATATACGATATCCAGATAATAGAGGCCAGTTTCCAGATGATGGTCTTTATAGAATTTATGGGAAAGGCTTATCCAGGGCTGACTGGAGAAGAGATAATATTACTCGTTTCATAACTAAAGTATACGATTTTGTTAAGAAACAAAAACCATGGGTACAGGTGAGCAGCTCTCCTTTGGGTCGCTATAGAACTATAAATGATAGAGGCAGAGGATGGACAGCATTTGAGACCGTTTTTCAGGATGCAGGAAAGTGGATGAAACTAGGTAAACATGATGCGTTATATCCTATGATGTATTATAAAGATGAATTGTTTTACCCATATCTTGACGATTGGAAGATAAATAGTAATGAAAGAATTTTAGTACCCGGATTAGGGGCATATCAGATTATAGAATTAGGATGGAGTTCCAATGATATATTAGATCAGGTAGAATATGCCAGAAAAAACCGGGTTGATGGGCAAGCTTTCTTTAGAACACAAAATATTCTCTCCAATAGTAAAGGAATTTTAGATAGTCTGAATAAGTTATACGAACATCCGGCAAAGTTACCTCCGATGAAATGGTTATCAGATTCAATCCCAAACAGACCAAATGATTTACGTGCTGAAAAAATAACAAAGGACACTTTAGAGTTAAAATGGGAAGAAATTGAAGGTGAGAGAGTAACATATAATGTATACAGGAGTGTAAGTGATGATTTAAGCATAGATAGAGCAGAAAATATAATTGCTACAGGTTTAAAAGATAATGTACTTTATATTCCAGTACTGAATGATGAAAAAGCTTATTATTACTATGTAACAACATCTGACTCCTTTCACAATGAGAGTGATGTAAGTATTCCTGCATTCTTTTATCATTCAGAAACAATAAAGTAGGATTAAATATTGATAGCATAACAAACCATTCAGAAGTAAAAATAAAATGATGGTCGAAACATAGAATAATTGAAAAAATAGAATAATTTTGTAATTATGGATGCCAATTTGAAATTGAGGAAACAGGTTAAAAATGAGTTTATGGAGTATCTAACTTTGCATAAGCATCGTAAAACTCCAGAACGATTCGCAATATTGGATCATATATATTCTACCAAAGGGCATTTTGACATGGATACACTTTATAAATCTATGATTGAAGTGAATTTCAGAGTTAGTCGTGCTACTTTATATAATACAATTGATCTATTATTGGACTGTGGACTGGTAATAAAACATCAATTTGGCGGTAATATTTCGAACTACGAAAGAGCATATGGGAATGAAAACCACAATCATCTGATTTGTACAATTTGTGGTGAGGTCTGGGAAATGAAAAACGATGATATTCTCACTCCTGCTCAACTTAAAAAAATAAGAAAATTCAATGTAAGTTATTATAGTATGTATATTTATGGAGTATGTAGCAAATGCAGTCACGCTAAAAAAATGCAACTAAGAAAACTTACACGTTCAGTAAAAGATAAAACTAAAGATAAATAGTAATTTAATAGAAAGTGGTTGACTAGTGCATCCAAAAAAAAAGATTTAAAATGAAGGTCGATGTTATATTAGGACTCCAGTGGGGAGATGAAGGCAAAGGAAAGATTGTTGATGTTCTGACACCAAATTATGGAATTGTGGCACGCTTTCAAGGTGGTCCAAATGCCGGACATACATTGGAATTTGAGGGGCAAAAATATATTCTGAAATCAATCCCTTCAGGTATTTTTCAAGAAGGTAAATTGAACATTATTGGTAATGGTGTTGTGATTGATCCAGCTCTATTTAAACAGGAGGTTGAAGCTCTTGAAAAAAGTGGTCATAAATTGACAGACAGACTATACATTTCAAAAAAAGCACATTTAATTTTGCCTACACATAGACTGCTTGATGCTGCATCTGAAACAGCTATGGGAGAAGAAAAGATAGGTACAACCGGAAGAGGCATTGGTCCTGCATATACAGACAAAATAGGACGCCACGGGCTAAGAGTTGGAGATATTTTGAATAACTTTAAAGTGAAATATCAGAAAGCAGTGGAACGTCATAAAAAAGAACTCGATAATTATAATATTGAATATGACCTTAATTCTTTAGAGGCTGATTGGTTCGCTGGCATTGAAAAAATGAAAGAATATAAGTTTATTGACAGCGAGCAGTTTATTAATGATTATCTTAATGAAGGTGGTTCCGTTTTAGCTGAAGGAGCACAAGGATCATTACTCGATATAGATTTCGGGTCATATCCATTTGTAACATCCTCAAACACTGTATGTGCAGGAGCATGTACTGGTTTAGGAATTGCACCACGTCGTATTGGTGATGTTTTCGGAATATTTAAAGCATATTGCACAAGGGTAGGTAGTGGTCCATTCCCTACTGAACTCTTTGATGAAGATGGGCAGAAATTACGTGATAATGGCAATGAATATGGATCCGTTACTGGACGTCCACGTCGTTGCGGCTGGATTGACTTGGTATCATTGAGATATACTATAATGCTTAATGGCGTTACTAAACTTGTTATGATGAAAAGTGACGTACTTGATAGTTTTGAGACAATTAAAGCATGTGTAGCTTACAAAATTAATGGAGTAGAAACTGAAAATCTTCCATACGATATCTCGGGAGATATAGAGCCAGTATATATAGAATTGCCCGGTTGGCAAACAGATATGTCAAAAATGCAGTCTGAAAACGAATTTCCGGAAGAATTCAATAATTATATTACGTTTTTAGAGTCAGAGTTGGAAGTTCCAATATCAATTGTTTCTTTAGGTCCAGATAGAGCACAAACAATAGTAAGATAAATATAATTTTTAGTACTGGTATGGTTTTTGCCGTTATATCATGAACTATTATAGCAACAAACTGTTAAACAGATTTACAAACTAACTTATATGGCATTAATTTGGATTATATTTATTGGTATAGCTCTTTTAGGTTGGATAGTACAAGCCCGTCTTCAAAATAGGTTTAAGAGATATTCTAAAATACCTCTCAGAAACGGAATGACAGGTAGAGAAGTAGCTGAGAAGATGCTACATGATAATGGAATATATGATGTGCAGGTAATTTCTACTAAAGGTGCGCTAACTGATCACTACAACCCACTAAAAAAGACAATAAATCTTAGTGAGCCTGTTTATGATAGCTATAGTGTAGCAGCTGCTGCAGTCGCAGCACACGAAACTGGACATGCTTTACAGCATGCTTTGGGATACGCTCCCTTAAAAATGCGTTCTGCTTTAGTACCTATAATATCTTCCACCTCAAAATGGGTAATGTGGGTTCTATTATTAGGTATAATTCTAGTAGAGACATTTCCATTACTACTATGGTTTGGTATTGTAATCTTTGGGCTATCAACACTTTTTAGTTTTATTACACTCCCTGTTGAAAAAAATGCAACAAATAGAGCATTGAGTTGGCTGAGTAGTGCTGGCATTACAGATGTAAGCAATCACTCCCAGGCTGAGGATGCTTTACGCTGGGCTGGTTATACTTACGTTGTTGCAGCGCTTAGTTCACTTGCTACATTACTATATTATATAATGATAGCAATGAGTGGCAGCAGAAGATGATACTGATAGTTTATTACATATAGTAAAGACGGCAACAAATGCCGTCTTTTTTTGTTTAAATATATCTTACGATCATAATTAGTTCTAATCATATGAAAACTGTTTTAATTACCGGTGGTTCAGGTATGATAGGAAGTAGGTTGTCAAAACTACTACTAGATAAGGGTTATAAAGTAATATGGCTAAGTAGAGAGCGTTTTGTCAAAGCTCAAATTCCACGATATAGATGGGATTACCGTAAAGGTGAAATTGACTCAGATGCTTTAGAACAAGCAGATATAATTATTCACCTTGCAGGTTCAAATTTAGGTGAAGGTGCCTGGACCAGAAAAAAGAAGCAAAAAATTGTAGAAAGTCGTGTTCTAACTTCCAGACTTATACTTGATACATTGATTAAATTAAATAAAAAACCTGAAATTTTTATATCAGCTTCTGCTATTGGATATTATGGAATGCACACTGATGAGAAAGTGTATAATGAAGATGATTTTCCTGCTAAGAACGACTTTTTAAGTAGGACTTGCAAGAAATGGGAGGCTGCTGCTTTTAATTTCACTAAAGAACTTAACATTCGTACTGTTGTACTTCGAACATCATTTGTAATCCATAAAAATAGCCATACTTTTAATAAACTTAAACTTCCTGTTAGGTTTGGAATAGGTTCACCATTTGGTAGTGGAAAACAGATTTTTAGTTGGATTCACTTAGAAGATTTATGCAATCTTTATATTAAATCAATTGAAGATACAAGTATGGAAGGTGTTTATAATGCTGTTTCACCAGAACATATTTCGAACGCTGAATTTATGCGCTGTTTGGCAAAAGAAATGAAGCGCCCATTCTTTTTTCCAAAAATACCATCATTTATGCTTCGATTATTCATGGGCGAAGCTTCTGGAATGATATTAGAAGGTAGTCGAATATCTTCCCGAAAAATCATAGATAAGGGTTTCATTTTTAAATTCAATACAGCTTCAGAAGCAATTAAGGAGTCATTTTAATTAACATAATAATATAAACATTCTCATTTTTGTTATGTTTAGTATTTATAGTTGAATAATTTTTTTATTACACTACAAAAATCTATTTATGCTTACTTGATTTTAATATGATTCCAATAAATGATAATGCTCCTGTAAAAATTGAAAAACGTATAGAGATTGAAGTACCATTAGAAGTTGTATGGGAAATTCTAACTGATATAAATAAATGGTCGGAATGGAATCCAAATGTGAAAAAGGCAAAATTAAAAGGAGAACTCTTATCAGGGACATCATTTGATTGGATAAGAGATGGAGCTAAAATCACTTCAACAATACATACAATTGAACCGTTTAGATTGTTTGGGTGGAGTGGTAAAGCTTTTGGATCTTATGGTATTCACAATTGGAAATTAGAAAACAAAAATGGTACTACTGAAGTAATTTCAGTGGAAAGTATGGAAGGTCTGCTTATGAATATTTTTAGGGGATTCATGAAAAATAATCTGGAAACATACATGATAAACTGGCTCAATTCCTTAAAGAGGGAAGCAGAAGATCAGTATTACAATGTATAGCTTATTATTTTATCATCCTTGTAATTGTATAGCATAAGACTTTTTGTTGATTTCTATAATATAAAGCTGATAATTAAACCCTTATAAAATGGACAAAATAATTTACCCTTGCATAATGTGCAAGAATAATGCTAAAGAAATGGCAGAGTATTATTTATCTGTGTTTACTGATATCGAGATTGCCGATGAAAATAACTGGGCAGTAGTTTTAAATATAGTTGGTCAGCGTGTAATGCTACTAAACGGTGGGGAAATGGCTCACCCAAATCCAACAATATCTCTGATGTATCTAACTACATCTGCTTTCGAAGTGCAAGATTTGTATAATAAATTAATAAAAGGAGGTAAAGACTTAATGCCATTAGATTCATACCCCTTCAGTGAAAAATATGCATGGGTTGAGGACCGATATAATGTTTCATGGCAAATAATTACTGCAAATGAAAAAGATATAATTCAAAAGATTGTTCCAACATTAATGTTTGTCGGAGAAAACAATGGTAAAGCAGCAGAAGCAATTGATTTCTATACTTCAAAATTTCCAAACTCAGAGAAGTTAGGTGTTTTAAAATATACAGGGGATGAGGGTGAAATACCAGGGAATATACAACATGCTGAATTTAAGATGCTTGACTACTTGTTGATGATAATGGATAGTTCAAATCTTAATTCAATTAACTTCTCAGAAGGTGTTTCTCTAGTTGTTGAATGCAAAACGCAAGAGGAAATAGATAAATATTGGGATATATTCATTTCAAATGGTGGTGAGGAAGGAATGTGTGGATGGTTAAAAGATAAATTTGGCGTTTGTTGGCAGATTGCTCCAAGTGTTTTGAAAGAGCTGCTAAAAAAATCTCCTGAAGTAATGAAAGAAATGATTAACATGAAAAAGCTTGATATTAGGAGACTGAGTGACTCTGTAATGTAAAGTTACATTTTAAAAAGTTCTATTAATGTGAATTTTTTTAATACAAATTAAATCGATTAGAATTATGACTAAGTTAAATCCTTATTTAAATTTTGATGGCACTTGTGAAGAGGCTTTCAATTTTTATAAAACAGTTTTTGGAGGTGAATTTACTTATTTCTCAAAAATGGGAGAAATTGAAGGAATGGAAGCATCAGAAGATGATAAAAATCTGATAATGCATGTAAGTCTACCAATTGGTAAAGATGTTTTAATGGGATCAGATGCACCTACAAATATGAAATCTCAATTCAAATCAGGTAATAATAACTACATATGTATTTCACCTGACAGTAAAGAAGAGGCTGATAGACTTTTTAAAGAACTTTCAGTAGATGGTGAAATTGAAATGCCTATGGAAGAAATGTTTTGGGGTGACTATTTTGGTAGTTTTAAAGACAAATATGGTGTATGTTGGATGATAAACTATTATAAGAGTGAGTAAACAGCTTAATTTATATAATATACTTTTTGACCGATGTATTAAATTATCAATTTTAAACATCGGTCAATTTAACTATTAACCATACATATTTTACGATATTATTTATTCTAAAGGCAGGGTTTAAACTAGACATAATGTTTTTATGCCTGAGGATTAAAAAATGGATAATCTTTTACGGCCAAAAATTCATTGTCAAGTAGAGTCATCTCTTTTTGTGTTAAAGGCTCATTTATTATTTCTTCTATATGATCAACACAAAAAGCGAAATTGCGGAAATCGCCAGGAGGGATAATCACATCTGCTCCAGCCTTGAAGGTATACTTCAGAGCAGCTACACCCATTTCAGGATTACTCACATCTATTGGTTTACACCAAGATTTTGGGTAAGTCTCTCTTTCTGCATCATTCAGCCATTTGCGATGTATTAAACCTTTTATAGCAATTACACCCATATCTCTTTGTTTAGCATCATTTGCTACACCTGAACCCCATTTTGCAAGCATATCCATTTGCCAGTTTATAGGAAACATAACTGTATCAAAGTTATAGAGCGACATAGCACGTAGAGCTTGGGTTTGTGAATGAGCAGAGAATCCCACTTTTCTAATTCGACCGCGCTTTTTTTCTTTCTCAATCATTTCAATTACACCATTTGAATCAAAAGCTTTATCCACATCTTCAGGTGTAGTCAGACTATGCAATTGAAATACATCAAAATAATCTGTATGAAGTAATCTTAGAGATTCTTCAAACTCTTTTTCGGCTTCTTTCTTTGTACGGATAGTTGTTTTACATGCAAGAAACAGGTCTTTCCTGTGAGGTTTTAATGAAAGACCAAGTTTCTCTTCAGCATCGCCATAAGAGGGAGCAACATCGAAATAATTAACTCCTCTGTCCAAAGCCCATGCTACATAATTATTGGATGCAGCCTGACCATCCCTACTTGATATAATTCCACCGTAAATTACAGGGAATACATTGAAACCAGTTTTACCTAATGTGCGCTTAATTTTAGGTACTGTATTTATTATACCTGAATTAAGGTCGGTTACTGTAAAAGCAGAGTTAACCTTATTTGTTGCTCCTAACGCAATTGCACCAGCTATACTGTTTTTTATGAATTGTCGTTTATCCATGTTGCTTATATTTATAGCTTTTTTTTGAAAACATCAGCAATTTATTACTAATTTGTTTTAGCAATGCGGTATAATTTTCCTGAGTCAGTGACTGCATAAAGTGCTCCATCACTGCCTGATTCAACATCTCTAAAACGTTCACCCTCATCTGCAAGTAAACGTTCTTCTCCAACTACCTTGCCATTCTCTATTACAATACGTGCAATATGTCTGCTGCTTAACCCCCCTATGAATAGATTGTTTTCCCATTCAGGAATAACAGTTGAATTGTAAAATACCATACCACTTGGTGATAATACCGGATCCCAGTAGTAGACAGGTTGCTCCATTCCTTCTTTTTGGGTAATACCATCACCGATTGTATTCCCGTTGTATTCTATCCCATAGGTTATTGTAGGCCAGCCATAATCTTTTCCTGCCTCAATTAAATTTAATTCATCACCACCTCGAGGCCCCATTTCACTAAGCCAAAGTTCTCCTGTTACAGGATGAATATCTAATCCTTGTGGGTTCCTATGTCCATAACTATATATTTCTGGAAGAGCACCTGCTTTGTTAATAAATGGATTTCCCGGTACAGCCTTACCTTCAGGAGTAATGTGTATCACCTTTCCATGAGCTGTCTCAAGCTTTTGAGCATTGTATCGTGTTTCAAGACTTGATCTTTCCCCTGTTGTAATGAATATATTACCACTTTTATCAAAAACAATTCTACTTCCGAAATGCATACTATTATCAAAATAAGGTATAGCACGGTATATTATTTGAAAGTTTTCTATATTTGTTTCATCATCTGACAACCTACCTTTTCCAACAGCTGTTAAAGAACCCTTAGGTGTTCTTTCTGCAAATGTAAAGTAGAGCAATCTGCTGGTTGTGAAATCGGGTGCTGGTGCTACATCTAATAATCCTCCCTGATTTCTGTCATCTACTTCAGGGAAACCATATATTTTCCCACTAACAGATCCATCAGTAGTTGCTATGCGCAATGATCCCCCTTTTTCTGTTATAACCAGACGACCATCTGGTAGAAATACAACAGCCCATGGACTATCAAACTCAGTAGAAATAACTTTTGCTTCGTACGGTGTAATTGTTTTAACACCTGATATTCTTGTTTGTCCAACAAAAGCAGGAGTATAATCAGTATTGGGATTTTGTGTTTCTACAGGAGGAAATTTATTTTCTGGTATTTCCTGTTCATTCTTAGTTTTTTGTTCATCACATGCTGCTGATAAAAAAAGGAAGTACAAAGAAAAAATTGATGTAATTATTAAATGTTTCATATAATATTAATTTTAACTTGAATTTAATATTACAACAAAGTAGAATTATAATAGTTTTAACAAATTGATATTTAACGTGTATGATGATAAAATAAAAACGGGGGATAAAATATTTTATCACCCGTTCGTAATATAATTTTTCTGTAAAATCTACTTTATATCAATCTCAATCCACTCTGATCTGTCAGGAGGAGTAGGAGATTTAATTATTTTGTGTGGAGTTTTTCTTAATTCATCTAATAAAACTTCAACTGCTTTTTCAATAGAAGGATCATTGCCTTTTGCTAATTCTTCAGGTCGATCAACAACTTCAATATCAGGGTATACACCAACACCTTCAATAATCCATTTACCAGTTTCATCATATACACCAAACATTGGTACTGATATATAACCACCATCAACAAGACGAGCATTGCCAGATATTCCTACCAGACCTCCCCAAGTACGTGTCCCAATTAATTTTCCTTCACCTGTTTTACGAAAGAAATATGGGAATGCATCGCCACCTGAAGAGGAATAGCCATTAATAAGCATGGCTTTGGGACCATCATGTGCAATACCAGGTGATTTCATAGGCAACTCAATATTATTTCTATGCCAGTAGACAAGTGTTCTTCTATTAAGAAGATCAATCATTCTGTCAGGAATAAAACCACCACCATTATACCTGTCGTCAATTATGAGAGCTTCTTTATCGTTGTATGTAAGCATACCTCTGAAAAGTTCCATATTACCTTCATAGGAAGTATTAGGAACATGGATGTATCCAATTCTTCCATCAGACATTTTATCAACTAAGTCACGTCTGCTTTTCACCCAATCTAAATATCTTAATTCATGCTCACTGGTGATTGTTTTTACTGCATATGTTTTAGCGTTTGTAACAGATGGTTTTTGGTTAACACTTAGTTCAATATAACTTCCACCTAAATTTTCAAGTAATTCGTAGGGATTTTGGTCAGTAGTTAATTCTATACCATTTATGCTAATAATATAATCACCTTCATTTATAAATATCCCACTTTCCGTAAGAGGAGAACGACGTTCTTCATTCCAATTTTCTCCTTCATAAATTTTCTTTATCCTATAACGTCCTGAGGCAAGATCTGCTTCGAGATCTGCTCCTAATAAACCTCCGTTAATACGTTCAACTTTACCTATATCACCCCAATCTACATATGAATGACCTGTATTGGTTTCACTTACTATTTCATTAAGTATATAGTCCAAGTCGAATCTACTAGGTACATATGGAAGTATTTGATTATATGATTCTTTTATACCTTTCCAATCAACACCATGAAGATTGTCTACATAAAAATAGTCTCTGAATATTCTGAAAGCATCGTTATATATTTGTTCCCATTCTTTTACCGGATCAATCTTCATCATAAGTCTATCAAGATCAAGTTTGCCATTTCCTGCTTTTTGTCCCGGCTGATTTTTTGCAATTGCAAAATTTCCGTTATTTCTATAAATAAAAGATTTTCCATCGGCAGATAATATTGCAAATCCAGCACCCTCTAAAATATCCTCTACTTTCTTTTCTTTTATATTAAATCTAAATATCTTGTTGCCGGAAGAGAATAATAATCCTTCCTCAGACGTACCTATAATATTATAATTTCCAGATGCCATTGGAAGTACTTCTATTCGGTTCTGAATGCCTTCTATATCTATCCTAACCTTTACATCTTTATTGTTTTTTTCTTTAAATTCATTTGCACTAGATACATCTGTTCCATTAGGTTCAACATCCTTTTCATAATAATTTAATCTAGAACCGTCATTAAGAAGTGGAATTGCGTAAATTCTAGTTGCATTGTTATATAGATAATCAAACTCATAACTGCTGAAAGTCAAATTAAAATCACGATTGGATAGAAAAAATAAAAATTTACCATCTGTGCTGAAAAATGGATTACCATCTGAGAAAACCGCATCAGTAATTTGATATTTTTTATCAGTTGATACTTGATATAACCAAAGAGCTGATTGATAGTTAGGCGAAGATTTACTGTATGCTATCCAGTCACCATCTGGAGAAAATGTATAGTCTCTAATTTCCTCCCCTGAAGCTGTATCAATTTTTTTCTCCATTCCTGTTAATACATCAACTAGCCAAAGGGCTAATGTACGATCACTATAAATCAAGTGTGTACTCTTAGGTGACCATTCTGCGCTATTTTTCCAAGCTGAGGAACCTTTTGTTATCTGACGGGGTTTTGCACCTTCCTTATTTTCGAGAAGATAAAGCTCATATTCACCAGTTTCATCAGAGAAAAATGCAATTTGTTTTCCGTTAGGCGACCAAACCGGTGAGATCTCACGAATTCCCTGAGTATTTGTAAGATTTACTATTTCACCTTTTTCTGCAGGTACGCTGAATATATCACCTCTTGCTTCAAATAAGACTCTTTTGGCAGTAGGTGATAAAGAGTATTCTCCTATAAATTCCTTTACATTTTTAAAGTATGGATGTAAATTGGGATTATCAAAATTTATAGACACACTAATTTTTTTTGAATTCCCATTTTCAAGATCAAGTGTATACAGATGACCTCCATTCTCATATACCAGTTTCCCATTACTTCCTGAAGGCCACATAACATCAAACTCTGTATGAGATGTAATTTGAGTACTTTCTCCAGTATTGAGATTGTAGCGGTGTATATTAAGGCGTTTACTCTGATCAGAAGCATAAAAAATATTGTCTCCATACCATATAGGCCATTGATCAGATCCGGTCCAGTTTGTAATCTGCTCGGAAGTATTGTTATCTAAGTTGTAAGTCCATAATTCTGTGGCACGACCACCTTTATATCTTTTCCATGTTCTAAACTCACGGTCAACAGGTGTAAAACATAATTGTGAACCATCAGGTGAGTATGTTGCAAAACCACCATTTACAATTGGCAGAGACTTTTCCATGCCACTTTTAATACTAATAGTATAATATTTTCCATTTCTTTCGCCGAATGTAGTTCTATTAGCTCTAAATAGTATGTTTTCACTATCTGGTGTCCAATCTAATACAACATTATCAAAACCTCCTCTTGGAGGCATTACACCAACAGAATTATAGAATGTAAGCTGTTTGGCTGATCCACCTTCAGAAGGCATAACCCAAATTTGTCTGTTCCCTGAGTATTCTGCTGAAAAGGCTATCCACTTTCCATCAGGTGAAATTTTTGGAAACAATTCAATACCTGGATGCGATGTTAATCTTTTGGCTTCACCACCATTTGAGCTAACACTCCAAATATCACCTGCATATACAAATACTATAAGATCACCATTTATGTCCGGGAAACGCATCATTCGCGCGTCATTCACTGCAGAGGCTTGAATATAAATAAGGCTTGCAATTGTAATTAATAATAGCTTCTTCATTAAATTAAAATTTTATAAACTTCAAATTTACATAATAAAAATGAATATAATAGTTAGCCTAATATTAGTTTTAATAAGACTTTAGTATATATAATAAATAGATAATTGTAAATTCTATTATCTTTGTTGATATAATCCATTTACTAATGAAAAAAATATTTTTATCTTTTCTATTGATTCTTATTTTCTTATCTATAGATACTAAGGCTCAAGATATAAAACCAATAATTTATCAGATAAATATTAAGGAGAATATTGGTAGTAATACATGGATATATTTAAGAAATGGAATTTACGAAGCGCATCAACAAAAAGCAAATGCTATTTTGTTGCATATGAATACCTATGGAGGAGCTGTTCTGGAGGCAGATTCAATGCGTACTGCAATTCTGAATACTCAAATCCCGGTTTATGTTTATATAGATGTGAATGCTGCATCAGCTGGTGCATTAATTGCAATAGCTTGTGATAGTATATATATGAGGAGCAGTTCTTCTATTGGTGCGGCAACAGTTGTAGAAGGTGCAACCGGAGCTGAGGCACCGGATAAATATCAATCATACATGAGAGCTATAATGAGAGCTACTGCTGAGAGTCACGGTAGAACTATTACAGTAGAAAATGGAGATACAATCACTAAATGGAGACGAGACCCATTAGTGGCGGAAGCTATGGTTGACAGAAGGTTGGTTATATCTGGTTACGCTGATTCAACGCAAATTCTTACATTAACTGCAAGTCAAGCAGTAGAACTTGGTTATTGTGATGGAATTGTTGAAAGTGTACATGAAGTAATTGTCTCGAAATTAGGATATAATGATTACGTTATTGAGATTTATAATCCTACTTTTTATGATAAAATCAGAGGTTTTCTAACAAACGGTGTATTTCAGGCATTTTTGATAATGTTTATCATTGGAGGAATCTATTTTGAATTACAATCTCCTGGAGTTGGTTTCCCATCAGCTATTGCAATTAGTGCTGCATTACTTTACTTTACTCCGCTTTATCTAACAGGTTATGCACAAAATTGGGAAGTTTTACTTTTTGTACTAGGATTAATTTTTATAGTTTTCGAGATATTTGTTATACCTGGATTTGGTGTAGCCGGAATTTTAGGTATAATATCTGTACTCTCTTCTCTAATACTGGCTCTCATAGGTAATATACATTTCAATTTTGAAGGATTACCTGCCAGAGAAATATTCAAAGCTTTTATGACTGTCATTGGAGGTATGGGTATGGGCATCGTTCTTATTATTTACTTAATGAGCAGAATAGGTAAGAAAGGTCCTTTACTTAATGTAGCCTTAAATGCAGATCAAGAAGGTTTTGTCTCTGTACCATTAGAACCTGTTAAGATTGTAGGAAAAACAGGTCTCGCAGCAACTGTTCTACGACCTTCTGGTAAAGTTAATATTGAAGGGCAATTATATGATGCTATTTCATTGCGAGGTATGATTGAAAAAGGAGATGAAGTATTAGTGAAACGTTATGAAAACTTTCAACTTTATGTGATAAGGAAGTAGAATTAAACAACAATTTAAATTATAGTAAATAATATGAGAGTTGCTGCCATAATACCAGCACGATATGCATCTACGCGTTTTCCTGGCAAACCATTAGCTGATATGTACGGAAAACCAATGATCAGAAGAGTTTACGAGCAAGTGCAAAAAGTTTTACCTGATTTATATGTTGCAACTGATGATATGCGAATATATGAAGCTGTACAGAATTTTCAAGGCAATGTAGTTATGACTTCACAGCATCACCGTAGTGGAACAGATCGTTGTATGGAAGCTATATCAAAGATTGATAAGAAATATGATGTAGTTATTAATATACAAGGTGATGAACCTTTTATACTTCCTTCACAAATCAATTCAATAATTGAATGCTTCTCAGCTCCTGATGTAGAAATTGCGACCTTGGTAAAACCATTTAAATCAACTGATGGCTTTGAAAAATTAATGAATCCACTTTCACCAAAAGTAGTCCTAAATAAGAAATATGAAGCTATATATTTTAGTCGTTCAGTAATTCCCTTCATAAGAGATGTTCAACAAGACAACTGGTTAAGTAAACATCAGTTCTACAAACATATCGGGATTTATGGATATCGGACTGATATACTTGAAAAAATCACTCAATTATCACCTTCAGAATTAGAGAAAGCTGAATCTTTAGAACAATTAAGATGGATCGATAATGGGTTTCGTATCAAAGTGGCAATTACTAAACATGAAACTATCTCTATCGATACACCGGAGGATATGAAGAAAGCATTAGATTTTTTGAGGGAGAAAGCATAAAAAAACACCCCGGAATCATATTTCCGGGGTGTTTTTTTATTTTGTCTTATTGATGTCTGAAATGAAATCAAATTAATTGTATGCTGCTAATTCTTCTTCCGAATATGCATTCTTTTTGGCAAAGAAATAGATTATAAACGGCACAATAAATAAGAAAATTGCCCAAAGGATGTTGCTAACTACATTGCCTTTTTTCATGTTGTTGGTATAGATATATCCTAACATACCATTAATTATTAAGGCCATTCCAATGATTAGATTAGTGTTAGTGATAGTACCCATAAAAAATGGTACGATCAAAAAAGCAACGCCAATTAGCATTACTATTACGCCGATGTATTTTGCAAATTCTTTCATGTGTGTATAATAATTATGTTATTGATTTCGTAACACAAATAAACACAAAATTCAACAAACTAGGAAATTATTTGTGATAAAAAATATTTTAAATGCAGCCTATAATCAAAAGCAATCGAAAAATTGATATAATTGCCTTATTCAACTACTTTTTTTTATTTTTGTAAAATTGTTTATTGTGAATTATAAAAGTTGTGGTAAAAATTCTATATTTTTTATATAACTGGATAATTTTTGTTCCAATTTTCTTTGTGATTACTCTAATTACAGCATTAGTTGTCATGATTATGACAACACTGTTTGGTTATAAATTCTGGGGTTACTATCCACCAAAATTATGGTGCATGCTCACCTGTTGGTTATCGTTATGCAGAGTTAAAACAAGTGGGCATGAGAATTTGGATCCTAAACAGTCCTATATTTTTGTGGCAAATCATCAGGGAGCATTTGATATTTTTCTGGTTTATGGCTTTTTAAATCAAAAGATAATTTGGATGCAAAAGCAGAGCCTACGTAAGATACCTTTTGTGGGTTATGCTTCTGAAAAAGCTGGACATGTATTTGTTGACAATTCAACCCCCAATACTCGAGCTAAAAGTATAATAAATGCAAAAGAAAAGATTATTGATGGAATTTCTATGGTTATTTTCCCTGAAGGTTCACGATCCCATACTGGAAAAATGGGACGTTTTAAAATGGGAGCATACTACATTGCTCATGAATTGAATCTCCCGATAGTTCCATTAACAATAAACGGTTCATTTGATGTTTTGAAAAGAAATACTCTTAATTTGAATCCAGGTAAGTTAGAACTTGTTATTCATAAGCCCATCCCCTCAGATGAAATAAATGAGGATTCAATACCAGATATAATTAATAAAACCAAAGAAATAATATATTCGGGACTTTGGGATAAATACAAAGACAAAGATGAAAAAGAATAATTTAAAACTAGACTAGTTGTATTATTTGAGAATTGTATGTGAAAATCGAATTATTAATGGTATGTATATAAAAAAGGAATGGTTGTCTCACGACAACCAATCTTCATTGTTAACCTTAAATCTAATACCATGAAAAACACGGTGCAAATATACAGTGTTGAATGATTAATTCCAAATTATGAGGTAAGTAATATGTCTATTTTAATCTTATTTAGTGTAAATGGTAGATATTTCTAATAATTAATTATGATATTTGTATTTATTCACAAAAAAAGACTAATCATAAAATTTGTAAGCTAAAAAGTTAAGTATTCCCCAATTATATCTGTACCAGCGTCGGGTAGCTGATTGTTTACCTCCAAATTGAAGTAAAAATCTTGGTCTACCGGCATTTTTATTAATATACCCAACATCCATATAATCGAAATATTTAAAACCTTTATCTTCGGCTAATTTCATCGCAGAGTAAAGAGTGAATATAGTAGGATAAATAGTTTTGTATCGCTTGGATTTTCCCCAATAATATAAACAATAAGCTGTTTTTTTGTCTTCAAAGCCTAGTATTACTCCTCCGATTATTTTATTTTGAAACCGAGTCAATAATATTGTTCCTTTACCTTTAAGAATATAAAATCGGTAAAAGTTCTCAAAGTATTTATAAGGTGGAAATCTATGAGATATTTTCTTATTATTAGTAGTTTCAATAAGTTTATATATTTCAAGCAAATTATCTTCAGAATTAAATTCTTCTAATTTGACTCCTTTTCTGATTGCTTTATTTACCTGATTTTTTCTAGTAGTTGATAGTTGATCCCAAATACTTCTTTTTCTCTGTAGTGAGTTTCTAATGTTAATCCATTTGGTAGAGTAGAATCCATTTTCTCTAAAACCTTTATAACCAAATACAGTGCTATTGATTCTATCATAACGAATTAAAAAAACTTTATTTTTTACCTCATTTACAAGTTGTCTGATAAGTGAATTGAATAAATCTATTTTTGAAAAACTATCATCATAAAAAGAGGGTTGCTGAGATACAATACACCTTTTAAAAAATGAACCTCGTAAGAAACTATTTCTTCTAATAATAACTGCAAAAACTGATGCTATAGGTTTATTGTTATCAAATGCAACAATCATTAATGGGGTATATGCAGGTGAGTTACTATACCAGTCAAACGATGAAGTGTAATGAAAAAAATTTATGTCTTTCAGCTCGGGAAGATCCTCTTTTTTGTAATATACATTTACAGCATATTCAGTCATATCTTATTTTCAACTTTGGAACAAATCAAACTCTTTAATTACCTATAAAACAAAAATACGAATAATATTTAATTGGCAACAATTATAAAACATTTATAAATAACTCTATATGCATATACTAACAAACCTTATTTTTAGTAATTTTGAAAGTTAAAAAATAAAATAATAACATTAAGGTAATATGGCACAAAAAATTTTGGTAACCGGTGGAACTGGTTATATTGGATCTCACACTGTGGTAGAACTTCAAAATGCTGGATTTGAGGTAATAATAATTGATAATTTATCAAATTCAAATGTTGATGTATTAGATGGAATAGCAAAGATTTCAGGTATTAGACCATTGTTTTATGAAATGGATTGTACAGACAAAAATGCTTTAGAATTATTGTTTAAAGAAAATTCATTCGATGGTATTATTCATTTTGCTGCTAGCAAAGCTGTTGGAGAGTCTGTCCATAAACCATTAATGTATTATCGAAATAATTTAGTCTCACTAATTAATTTATTAGAGTTAATGCCAGACAATAATGTTAAAGGCATAGTTTTTTCTTCATCTTGTACAGTTTACGGAGAACCAGATAAAAATCCTATTGATGAAAATGCACCAATTAAGCCAGCAGCTTCTCCATACGGAAATACTAAACAGATTAATGAGGAAATAATTCAGGACTTTGTACATTCAGGAGCACCAATTAAAAGTATTATTCTAAGATACTTTAATCCCATAGGAGCTCATCCATCAGGTGAGATTGGAGAATTACCTATAGGAGTTCCTCAAAATCTTGTACCTTATATAACACAAACCGGAATAGGTATCAGAGAACAGTTGAGCGTTTTTGGAAATGATTACAATACTCCTGATGGATCTTGTATAAGGGATTTTATAAATGTTGTTGATCTTGCAAAAGCACACGTTGTTGCAATAGAACGTATGTTGCAAGACAAATCTGAAGATAGAGTAGAGATTTTTAATTTAGGTACAGGTAAGGGAGCATCAGTATTGGAATTAATAAAAATATTCGAGAAAGTTTCAGGGGTATCTCTAAACTACAAAATAGTTGACCGCCGAGAAGGTGATATTGAACAGATATGGGCACAACCGGATAAGGCTAATAATGTTTTGGGTTGGACAGCGAAGGAATCTCTTGAAGATACAATAGCTTCTGCATGGAACTGGCAAAAACGTCTTAGTGAAAAAGGAATTATGTGATAATTGATTAGAATAATTCATAAAAAAGTCTGAACTAATAATTTCAGACTTTTTTATTACGATATTTTCAAGTAAATATTCAGAAATAATATTCGATTACTAAATAAAAATCCTCATCACCATCAGAAGATTTCTCTATCTCGATCTTGTTTTCTCTTGCAAGCCAGCCAATAGCACTATATACTTCCTTTTCTGAAAGTCCAGAGTTTTTACATAGCTGCTTAATATTCCATCTTTGATTATTATTTAATAGATTCCAGATTATGCCGGCATTTGTTCCAATCGATTTCTTGTTCATTTTGCCTGTTTTATTTTGGTTACTGTTGAAACGTACAAACTGGTCTTTTTGTTTTAAAAAAAGAATAAATATCCATTTCAAAATTTGCAGAGGATACTGTAATAAAAAAAATTATATTGTGAAATAAATTATAAAATATAGAAATACGGCTGGTATTGCAACAATCAGACTATCTATTCTGTCTAAAATTCCACCATGCCCGGGAATTAAATTCCCGGAGTCCTTTACAGAGCTTGTTCTTTTTATTAATGATTCAAACAAATCCCCCAGTGTTCCAAATAAAGAAACTATTATTGCGTAAATAGACCAAAAAGCTATTGATAGATCAGGAAATAATTTTGCGAAAATAAAAGATGAAATGACTGTAAAAAAAATACCTGCAATAAATCCCTCAATTGATTTTTTTGGAGAGATATGTTCTATCAGTTTATGTTTACCTATAAGAGATCCTATAAAATAAGCTGCTGTGTCACTTACCCAAAGAAAAACAAAAAGTGCGAGAATTAATATATGATCATAGTTATTGTTTCCATAATTAAATGGCTGGGAATATGAAATTAACATAAGCAGACATAATGGTAATGTTATATATAACTGTCCAAAAGCTGAGTATATTATTCCATGCAATACATCATCTCTCTTAATGAAGGTTGTGGAAGAAATTAGAATAAGAAAATAAGCCAGAACTGTTGCTGGCAGTAAATACTTTGAAATATTCTCCAGATAAAGGAAAGCAGCTAAGAATATCAAAACGCCCATTGTGATATTGAAAATCTTACTAATAGCATGGGATGTATCTTTCTCCATCATTCGGTAAAATTCGAATAATGCAATGCCGAGTATAAAGCTGAAGATTATAATAAAAGGATATCTTCCTCCTAACACACCAAGTAAAATAATTAGTATGTATAGAATCCCAGCAGCAGCACGTGTGATAAGGTCCCTAATATTCAATAAATTCATTCAATGCGATTTTCAATACTTCCGGATGAATCGTGAAATTACTATCTAATGTGTATTCTCTTATAATTCAGATTCATTTTCCGCATGCTCTTCTAATTCATTCTCTTCAGTCTTTGATTCCTCAGTTTCAAAATCAATTCCTTTTTCAATAAGAATATTGTACCATGAAATAAGTTTTTTAACATCTGATGCGTAAACGCTTTCTTTGTTGTATTCAGGCAGGACTTCTATCAAAAAACTGAATAATTCTTTTGAAGATGATTTTGAGTTAAGTAAAACAGGTTTACTATTCTCCTTTTCTTTTATTTTTTTAAATACTTCTTTAAGAGGAATATCACCATCATTTGTATACATCGAGACATCACTTAATGCTACAATCTTTTCGTGCATATATACCGGGATCCTTTTACCATCTATCAAGGATTCAACGATATTCATGTTTTGGTTTGTAGAGATTAATTTATATAATCCGGGACGTCCGGTAATTGATAATATTTTGGTTAGCATAATTTTATTTGTTATTTAAAAAACTCTTCATTTAACAGACTGCAAAAGTAATCAGACTCGGCATTATTCGCAACTATTATCGCAAATTCTACAAAATATTTTATTTGTATTGTTCTTATTTACTGAATTATTTCTTTGATAAGTAGCCTTTATCAAGAAAATTCATATAATTTCGTAATACCTATAAAAAATCAAGAAATATGATAAATAAAATTGTAACAATGCTGCTAATTATCACTTCTCTTATTTCATGTATTGGGAATAAGTCTAATGAAAGGGTAGATTCGGATGAAGACCAAACTGTAGAATCTATATTGCAAAGCAATGATGGAGATATGTTTATGCTTATTGGTACATACACTTCTGAGAATGGAAGTAAAGGGATATATGTAAACAAATTAAATATATTAACAGGAGCATCAGACTCAATTAGTATGGTTGAAATGGAAAATCCATCATATCTGACATTAAGTCCCGACATGAAATTTGTTTATGCTGTCTGTGAGGGTGGAGAAAAAAACAGTTTTGTTAATTCATTCTCATTCGATAGAGAAAAAGGTTTACTCACACCAATTAATTTTCAACCTACAATAGGTGCCGATCCATGTTATATCACCATAGACAGTAAAGGAGAAAATATTCATACTGCTAATTACAGCGGGGGCAGTATTACTACATTTCAAGTAAATAGTGAAGGAATAATATCTGCTGCAAATTCAGTTTTGTTTTTTGAAGGCAATGGTCCAGATTCTGTTCGTCAGAGTAAATCTCATTTACATAGTGTTATGTATTCTCCTGATGGTAAATTTATTTTTGCAACAGATCTTGGAACTGACAAACTATATCGTATTTCAGTATTGGATTCACCATTTGAGGGTCAGCCCTCTTTACAACAAAATAGTCTGAAAGAATTTTCTCTTCCATCAGGTACAGGACCTCGACATTTTGATTTTCACCCTGACGGTGGTCGTTTCCTTTATTTACTAGGGGAATTATCAGGTGAAGTGCTGGTGTTTAATTATAATAATGGAACTCCTGATTTAGTTCAGACAATCGCATCTGATACTACAGGCGCAAGAGGTAGTGCTGATATTCATGTTTCTCCTGATGGTCGCTTTCTGTACGCATCGAATAGATTAAATGCTGATGGAATTTCAATTTTTTCAATTAATACTGATAATGGATTACTCACTAAAGTTGGATATCAGCTTACAGCAAAACATCCTCGAAACTTTGTAATTACACCTAATGGTAAATTCCTTTTATTAGCAAGTAGAGATGAAAATAAGATAGAAGTATATGAAATAAATAATGAAACAGGAATGCTGAAAAATACAAATCGGAATATATATATAAGTAAGCCAGTCTGCATAAAATTATCATCTATTGAATAACTTTACAAGTGATGTTTTTCTATAAATTCTAATTCTTTCATTTTGTAACAAATCATAACTAAGCTAGAAGTATAGTGTCATGCACTGTTTCTGTTATTTCCTAATTTAATATTCGATTTCTTTGAAATTAACATTGCGAAAATACCAGCTATAAGTAGCCAGAATAACTGACGACCTCTTCTCATTAGTGTAACCACAAGCCAGATCTCGTTACTTTCAACACCTATAACATCTAACATTACTTTATTACCATACTCTTCAACACCAATTTGAGCTGGTATTACCATTCCTATAGTTTTAAATAGAGAGACACCCATTTCGATAACTACTGTCTGCATCAGACTTATGTCTAGTCCCATCATTATTAATACTATATAAAACTCTATAGCACTGAAAATCCAATATACAATACATAATAAAAATGCAATAAGAAATCGTCCCTTATTATCACTGAAGTAATCTGAGGTCACTCTATTCATTTCGTAAGAAGAGTGTATCAATTTATTCGATAGAAATTTCCACTTAGTTTTTTTTCTTAGTTTATCTATTGTTTTAGCAATAAATAGTTTAGGATGAACAATAAACCTTAAAACCAAAAAAGAAAGAGCAAATATTATAATGATAAATATTATAATCAGTAGAAAGTTTGTGCCATTACTTGTTATAGAATCAATAGTTAAATATAGTATAGAAAATACCATTAACAAAACACTTGAGATAACAAATAATACCCTATGTAAAAGTATTGAACTAACACCTTTTGTACCATCAATTCCTTTTTTGTATAGAATAGCTGCTTTAAGACTTTCTCCTGCTATTACACTTGTCGGATTAAAAGCAGATAACATCTCACCAACATGCCGATACATAAAAAGTGAAGAAAATGAGATCTTTTTTCCTGCGTCTCCTAAACATAAAGACCATGCAATTGTAGATGCACTGTAGGATATTAATGAAGCAATTACAACTCCTGCAAACATTCCAGGCATCTCTGATAAATACATCTTAAATTTATCAAAATCTATTGATCCAATAAACCTGCTTATAAGAATAATAACAGTAGCTAAAAGTACTGTCATAATATAAATTCGATATTTTCGGATGAATGTTACCATAAATTATAGTATAGAGCTATGTCATGCCAGGTTGTGACTTAAAATAAAAGCTTCACTTGGCTTTCTAAGCAGATATTATGATGTATATGATAGATCGAATATTTAAGTTATTACAAGTTACCCAATAAAGTTATGTCATGGATGTTATAGGGAGTGGCTTGATAAACAAAGTAGTTCAACCAGTTTATATACAACATATTTGCATGTGATCTCCATTTAACTAAAGGTGGTTGAGTTGGATCATTATTCTTATAGTAGTTTAAGGGGGGGGCAACATTATCCATTCCCTTCTCTTTATCTCTAATGTATTCGTTATGAAGTGTCAGAGGTGAATATTCAGAATGGCCTGTCACATAAAACTCTCTTCCTCCTCGTGATGTTGCTATATAAACACCTGCTTCATCTGACTCAGATAATATAGTCAAATCGTTATGTTGTTTTATCTCTTCGGCTTTGAGTGTAGTGTGTCTGCTGTGTGGTGCATAATATTCATCATCAAATCCCCTGAATAACGGAAATGAAGGGTCATTGACCTTATGTTTAAATACTCCAAATAATTTTTTGTCTAAAGGATATTTTTTAATACCGTAAAAATGGTACAGAGCTGCTTGAGCAGCCCAACATATATAAAAAGTTGAGGTCACATGAGTTCGTGCCCAGTCGCATATCTGAGTCATTTCACTCCAGTAATTCACCTCTTCAAATTCAAGCATTTCAACTGGTGCACCTGTAATAATCATTCCATCAAAATACCTGTTCTTAATTGAAGAAAAATTAGTGTAGAACGACATCAAGTGTTCAATAGGAGTATTTTTTGGTGTATGAGTAGAAAGTCCCAAGAATTCAATCTCAATCTGTAATGGTGAATTTGACAGTAATCTCAATAGATCGGTTTCTGTTGAGATCTTAAGTGGCATGAGATTAAGTATGAGAATCTTGAGAGGGCGTATGTCCTGAGTCGAAGCCCGTAAATCCTCCATAACAAAAATGGATTCTTTTTTCAATATTTCGATAGCCGGTAATTTATCGGGTAAATTTAATGGCATAATTTATTTTATTTTATAACCTAAATACTATCGTTTCTATATTAAAACGATATCCTCTTTTTTAATTTTAATCTCGCAGTAATGACACTGTATTTCCACTTTTTCTTTATCAGTAACATGGAATCTGGTCTTCATTGGTTCATTATTGGAGATACATTTGGGATTATTGCACTTAACGATCTCAATAATTTCGTCCGGTAAGATAACTTCTTTCTTCTCAACCACCTCAAAATTACGGATAATATTTAGTTTTACATTCGGTGCAACTAAAGCAATACGATTAATCTCATCTTCCTTGAAAAACTTATCAGAGACTTTGATTAGACCTTTAGATCCCATCTTGTTACTGTTTAAGTTATTACCAATTGTAATACGGTTGTCAAGTCTCTGCAACTGAAGCAGGGAGACGACTTTAAATAATGCCTCAGTTGGAATATGATCAATTGCTGTACCGTTTTCAAGTGCGGCAACTTGTAATGCTTTTCCCATATATTCTAACTATTTATTTCTTTTAACTTACAGATATTCCAAAACAAGTGCTTGAATTAAATCACACTTATTCCCATTAGATCACATATTATAGCCTGTCGGGTGTACATTCCGTTTTTTGCTTGTTGGAAATAATATGCTTTTGGGTTCTCATCAACATTCTGATCTATCTCTTTAACTCTTGGCAATGGATGCAATACTTTAAGATTTTCTTTAGATTTTGATAACATTTCATTGTGAAGAACATAGACATTCTTGACTTTTTCATACTCCATTAGATCTGTAAATCTCTCTTTCTGTACCCTTGTCATATATAGAATATCAGCACTATTTATAGATTCGGCCGAGAAGTTAGTGTATTCTCTGTAAGGAATATTTTTTTCGTCGCAGAACAACTTGTATTTCTCGGGAATATGCAACTCCTCAGGTGCAACAAAGTTAAAAGTGGGATTGAAGTACGATAAACCCTGTATCAGAGAATGAACAGCGCGACCATACTTCAGATCTCCTACAATCGTTATTGTGAGGTTCTCAAGAGTACCTTGTGTTTCGTAAATAGTAAACAGATCAAGCATTGTTTGTGTAGGATGCTGATTCGATCCATCACCAGCATTTATAACAGGTACTGGTGAAATTTCAGAAGCATAGCGGGCAGATCCTTCCAAATGATGTCGCATTATTATTAAGTCGGCATAGTTACTGACCATCATGATGGTGTCTTTTAGTGACTCACCTTTAGTTGAACTACTTGTAGCTGAATCAGAGAATCCAATAATTCTTCCTCTCAAACGATTCACTGCGGTTTCAAAACTTAAGCGTGTTCGTGTAGATGGTTCAAAAAATAGAGTGGCACATACTCTACCTTTCAACAGATCACGGTTTGGATTCTCTTTAAATTTAGTTGCACTTTCTAGAATACGAAAAATATCCCACTGATCATAATCACCGATGTTGACTAAACTTCTGGCCTGCATATATTAATTTTTTTCTTATCGAGAACTTTATTTCACAAAAGTAATCAAAATGACTCAAAATAAACTTTGTAAAACCTGTTTAAACCTCCAGGTCAATGTCAAACAACTCAAGCCAGGGAAGTCCCTGAATTTTTAATTGTTCCATAAACGGATCCGGATTAAACTCTTCAACATTAAAAACTCCCGGTTTTTTCCAAATTCCCTGCATAAACATCATAGCTCCTATTGTAGCCGGAACCCCAGTAGTATAGCTTACACCCTGAGCACCTGTTTCTTTATAAGCTTCTTCGTGACTGCAGTTATTATATATATAATAGGTTCTTTCTTTACCATCTTTTACTCCTTTTATACGGCAGCCAATCGATGTTTGACCGGTATAGTTTTCTCCCAGTTCACCCGGATCAGGTAACACCGCCTTAAGAAATTGAATAGGAACTATCTTTTGACCATTATATTCAACTTCATCAATACGAGCCATACCTATATTCTGAATTACACGAAGATGGGTAAGATACTCCTGACCAAAAGTCATCCAGAAACGAGCACGTTTAAGGGTTGGAAAGTTTTTCACTAGTGACTCCAGCTCTTCGTGATATATTACGTATGATTCTTTTGGTCCTATTTCAGGGTAGGTGAGAGGTTTATGTATTTCATGTGGCTCTGTTTCAATCCACTCTCCATTTTCCCAGTATTTCCCTTTCTGAGTTACTTCACGAATATTTATCTCCGGATTGAAGTTCGTAGCAAATGCTTTTCCATGATCACCGGCATTACAATCTACAATGTCGAGGTAATGAATCTCATCAAAATGATGTTTCGCAGCGTATGCAGTAAATACACTAGTAACTCCTGGATCGAATCCACAACCAAGAATTGCTGTTAATCCTGCTTTCTCAAATTTATCTTTGTATGCCCATTGCCACTTATACTCAAACTTTGCCTCATCCTTTGGTTCGTAATTTGCGGTGTCCAAGTAGTTTACACCCGCTTCCAAACAGGCATCCATTATTGTTAGGTCCTGATAAGGAAGAGCAACATTTATAACAATTTCGGGTTTAAACTCATTCATTAGTGCAACTAATTCAGGAACATTATCCGCATCAACTCTGGCAGTTTTAATTGTTATACCGGTTCTTTCTTTTACACTTTCTGCAATATCATCACATTTACTTTTTGTGCGGCTTGCTAACATGATATCTGTAAAAACATTGCTGTTCTGTGCAACCTTATTGGCTACCACTGTACCAACACCTCCGGCACCAATAATAAGTACTTTTCCCATATTTTGTGTATTTTAAATTTGATATTCCTTAGTACAAACTTACATAAAAAATCATTATTATAATGTCTATTGTTGAAAATAGAATCAAAGGGTGTTTTAAGTAGTGCTTTTTTTAGTTAAAGTGTAATTACTATATTTGTACTGAGCAAAAAGATATAATCCTGTCATAAATAGTAATTATTCTGCACATCTAAGATTGAGTATATAAAATTGATAACAAACTATGAAAGAGGAAAAAATAGAGCAAATATCACGATCAACAAGCGCAATAAGTAATTGGTCTATAAATTTATTAAACGATATCGGCATTTCGGAGATAGGGGTTAAGTACCTTAATATGTTATTATTAGCAACTGCTTTGATTATTGTGGTATTTATTGTTCAAAACATAACCCGATATATATTACGACTGATTTTAAACAGATCTGCAAAAATCACTAAGATTCCAATTCTTACTCATCTTGAAAAAAGACGATTTCCGCATTATTTGGCAATGGTCCTACCATTCAGTATAGTTAAAGGATCTATTCCTATAGTGTTCGACCAATTTCCCAAGCTAATGAATTTTATGAATAAGGCTGCAGATGTCTATTTGATATTCTATATCATCTGGCTTATCATGTCAGTAATTAATGCTGCCTCTGATACAATACGATTAAAACCAAGTCTGAGAGATAAACCACTTGATAGTTATGTCCAGGTTATCAAGATTGTCTTTTACATTATAGGATTTATTATACTGTTCTCAATTCTCACAGGACAAGATACAACTACAGTTATCGCAGGCCTGGGTGCCGGATCAGCAATATTAATGTTAATTTTTAAAGATTCCATTTTGGGTTTTGTTGCCAGTCTGCAAGTAAGTGCTAATGATATGGTTAGAATTGGTGATTGGATAACGATGCCAAAATATGGTGCTGATGGTGATGTCATTCAAATAACGCTAACAACAGTTAAAGTTAGGAATTTTGATAAAACAATAACCACCTTACCTCCATATGCATTGGTATCAGATTCCTTTCAAAATTGGCGAGGGATGCAAGAGACAGGAGGTAGGAGACTTAAGCGTTCAGTGCATATCAAACAAAGTACAATACGTTTTATCAGACCTGATGAACTAGAACATCTCTACAAAATCGAACTTATCTCAGAATATGTTAAAACCAAAGTAAAAGAGATAGACAAATACAACAAAGAAAACAGTGTTGACAAATCATTGCTAATCAATGGACGTAATCTAACTAACATTGGCCTTTACAGGCAATATATTTATAATTATTTGAAGAGTCATCCAAAGGTCCACAAGGAATTATTACTTATAGTAAGACAACTTCAGCCTAATGAGAAAGGAATGCCACTTGAGTTATACTTTTTTACTGCAACTACTGCATGGGTTGAATATGAAGCTATTGTATCCGATATTTTTGATCATATAACTTCTGCAGCGGTCTATTTTGAACTTGAGTTGTTTGAAGATCTTTCGAATGATTAATTAATTATTAGTTGATTCTGATAAAATTTAATTTCAAAATTTAAAAAGAATTTTGAATGAATAATTTTATATCTTTGCTATTTAATTGTTTTAATATAGGTTAATCAAATGTTTAACATTTATAGATAACGGTGCATAATGAAGAAAATATATAGTGTATTTACGGGAACAGGGAGTTATGTTCCAACTAAACAAATTAAGAATGATTTCTTTCACTCAAATGAATTTTATGATTCAACTGGGAAGAAGTTAGATACTCCTAATGAAGAAATTACCCGTAAATTTGAAGAAATTACGACTATTGCAGAAAGGCGATATGCAGAAGATGATCAAGTCACTTCAGATCTTGCACTTATTGCATCTAATAAAGCTATTGAATCTGCAGGTATAGATAAAGAAGAACTAGACTATATAATTTTTGCACACAATTTCGGAGAAACCAGAGTTGATGATATTCAAATAGATGTTTTACCAACGATGGCTGCAAGATTAAAGCAGAAACTAGGCATTAGAAACCCTTCCGCAATTGCATACGATGTGTTGTTTGGATGTCCAGGCTGGGTTCAGGCAGTTATTCAGGCAGACTACTATATCAAATCAGGAGATGCTAAAAAAATACTAGTTGTTGGGGCCGATGTACTCTCACGTATTTCAGATCCTCACGATCGTGATAGTATGATTTATGCAGATGGAGCAGGAGCAGCTATTATGGAAGCAAGAGAGAGCGAGACCCCGATAGGTATTCTTGGCCATAATTCACGTAGTGATGCATTGGATTATGCAAAAATGCTTTATATGGGATATTCATATGAACCAGGACTTGCAAAGAAAAAAGTGCATTTTCTAAAAATGAATGGTCGCAGACTATATCAATATGCATTGTCAAACGTACCAAATGCAATTAAGGCAGGCCTTGATAAATTAAACTTAAATATCACTGATATAAGTAAAGTTTTGATTCATCAGGCAAACGGAAAAATGGACGATGCAATCTTGAAGCGTTTGTTTGAGCTATATAATATTAATGAAGTTCCTGAGTATATTATGCCAATGACAATCTCATGGCTTGGGAATTCCTCTGTAGCAACAGTTCCTACACTACTGGATATGATTATTCGAGATACAATGGACGATCATCAACTTGAGAGTGGTGATATTATTGTATTAGCTTCCGTTGGTGCAGGTATGAATATAAACAACGTTGTTTATAAACTCCCATAAATTTACTCATTCAGATTACTACTTATCAGGATTGAATCTGTAAACATTAGATTCTCTTTTCTCAAATCCTAATTTTTGATATAGTTTATTTGCGGCTATACGACTGGGATGTGAAGTCAGGTCAATCTTGGTTACTCCTTTATCGCGGGCAATTTGTAATGCGTGCCATATTAAAGCAGTACCAAGACCTTTTCCTCTTTCATCTTTATCAACAATTACATCCTCAATCCATGCTTTTTCACCTGTAGGAATAGTAACAAATACCACTGTTACTGTTCCAATCACTCTTTTATTTTCATCATATGCAAGACATAGATGAACATTGTCTGATTCAATAACTTTATTAAGTTCATCATATGATGGGTACTCATCTCTTCCTGTTAGTTGGGGCATTAATTTCTTAAAAGCATCAACAATACTTTCATCAATTTGTGTTATTCTTTCTATATACATTCTTTTTTCAGGATAATATAATAGTTTATTTTTTCAATTGCAAAACTTGATCAACTTCCCTTATTAATAAAGGGAAAGCAGGAAACGTCATGTCATGTCCATATCCTTGAATTTCAATAAGTCTTGTATCTTTATGTCCTACAATCTTCATCATTCGTGCCAAATATGCATTCTCTTCATATCTTCCAAGCATCTCCAATTCACGGTCCCCGGTAATCAGTAATAACGGAGGTGCACTATTCCTTACATGATAAAGTGGGGCAAACTCATCTACAAATGGCTGTGTATCTTTCATGCCATATCCTTCCCTGATATTAAAATGGGTTATAGTTTGTCCACTTAAAGGGATAAGTCCGGCTATACTGTCGGCATCTATTTTATATTTTGCTAAGTATTCTTTATTTAATCCAATCATCATTGTCAAATATCCTCCTGCTGAATGTCCTGAAACAAAAACTTTTGATCTGTCTCCTCCAAATTCTTCTATATTTTTGAATACCCATGCTACAGCCGCGGCTGCATCTTCAATATAATCAGGTGCTTTAGCCTGCGGTGAAAGTCTGTAATTTACACCAATTACACAAAGATCTTTGTTTTTAAGTGCTTCAGGTATTTCTTTATTTCCGGCTGTAAGTCCACCTCCATGAAACCAAACAATAGTGGCAAATCTTTTTACGTTTGTGGGATAATATATATCTAAGTTACATCTCTCATTTATTGAATTATTTTGTTGTCTGGTAATTTCATCGTAATACGGAATGTCTAAAACTGTTTTATAACTAGTCTCCTGTGCAACAGATAAAACTGTGTAACTTACAAGTATGAAAAATATAAATATCTTTTTATTCATGTCAAAAGTTCATAAGAATATTAAAAACAATCTGGATCTGTTCTATTAGCAGTAGCAGTTACAGATTTAAAATCTTTATCGAATCTGAGTAAGAGCATCTCTATTAGCTTTGTATGAAATGTAGCATATAGTTTTGAGGAGATATGTTTTCTGTCTTTTCGTTTTAACAATCCAAAACGTAACTCCTTATCATCTACCCAGATTTGGGGTTTAAAAAAAGCTTCATTTTTCCATATTAATGCACCATAAGTTAATCTTCCATCCTCTGTACACTCCCACTTTTCGGCCTTTTTATTTTCGATTGCTTCGTAAATCTTATCCAATAAAATATCCGGATGATTAGTCTGAATAATAACTGCCATTATAAAAATTATTGTCTGAAGTTTTTCAATGCGTTACTAACTGAACCATGTAATATCAATAAATTTTTAGCCTGTTCATAGGGTAGACCTAGTTCTTCAACTAACATACGTGTACCTCTGTCAACTAACTTCTGGTTTGTGAGCTGCATATTAACCATTCTGTTGCCTTTTACTCTGCCAAGTTTAATCATTGTTGTACTTGAAATCATGTTCAAAACCAATTTTTGTGCTGTACCTGATTTCATCCTTGTGCTTCCAGTTACGTATTCAGGTCCCACAATTGGTTCTATCTTTATATCTGCTTCTGTTGCGACAGGTGATCCGGGATTACAACATATCGCTGCAGTAAGAATTCCATTTGCACGAGCGTTGCGTAAAGCTCCAATAACATAGGGTGTTGTACCCGATGCTGCAATTCCAACCAAAACATCATTTTGATTAATCTTAAACTCTTTTAATTCCTCCCATCCTTTTTCAAAATCATCTTCTGCAGCTTCAACAGGATTTCGCAGAGCTATATCGCCTCCTGCAATCAATCCAATCACATAGGTGTTTGGCATCCCATAGGTTGGAGGAATTTCTGATGCATCCAATACTCCAAGTCTACCGCTAGTACCTGCACCTATATAGAAAAGACGTCCACCTTTTTTCATTCTTTCAATGATACCAGTAACCAGCTTCTCTATTTGCGGTATTGTTTTTTGAACAGCTAAAGCTACTTTCTGATCCTCTAAATTAATTTCATGAAGTATCTCTTCAACTGTTTTATTTTCAAGATTGTCGTAAAGAGATGGTTGTTCTGTTAGCTTATCAAATGACATATAATTTCAATTAAAGTGTTTTTGAATAATACTCAATTAAACCGATCATAGGGGATTTCAATATCTTTCCTGTAATAATTCCATTTAATTGTGCAGTTTCTTTTAATATATCCGAATAATACCAGGCAATGGAACCCACAAAGTTAACACTCTTTTCACTAAAATTATACTGCATGATATTTCTTTTGAAAAAGTCATTAAAGCTATTAATTACAATCTGCCTGATAGACTCATCATCCAGATGTTTACTAATAAATGGTGATAGGCTTGCCAAAAAACGACTTGGAAAGGGTTGGCGGTAAACTTTGTCGATAATGATTGAGGGAGTTAGTTCATATTCGTCTAGTAACAACTCTTTTAATCCTGGTGTCAATTGATTTTTTAAAGCATCTCCGATCAATTTTTTACCTATATAGGCACCACTGCCTTCATCTCCTAAAATAAATCCTAGAGGTGAGATCTGATTTATTATTCTATTACCATCCCACTCACAGGAATTACTTCCAGTACCTAATATACATGCAATTCCAGGTTTATGGCCACATAAACTATGTGCGGCTGCAATCAGATCACTATAAACTTCGATAGTCTCAATAGGGAATATCTTAAAAATTGCACTCTTTACAATAGGAATATTTTCAGCTATGCATCCAGAACCATAAAAATGAATTTTACTAATATTCCACTCTTTGAACTCAGGAAAGACATTATTATGAATTTCATTTGATATTTGGTCTTCTGTTTGAAATACCGGACTTATTCCTTTTCCTGAATAATGTTTTAATATTTCATTTCCTTTTATGAGGCACCAATCAGTCTTAGTTGCGCCACTATCTGCAATTAATCTTTTCAAAACGCTGTTTTATAATTAAATCTTTATGTATATATTTCTCTTATATAAAATATAGCCAAACAACCAACAAGCTGATACAAATAAGAGAGCGTATAATAACGATCCAAAATAATTACCTGCCCATGGTTGAATTAGAGTGCTGTATATATAATTCTTAATTGGTATAATTTCGCCTTGCCAGCTAACTTTAATATTTAATAAAAGATTTGCCATAACCCCGGCAAAGACATAAACTATCAGAGGGTTAACTCCAAAAGCATGGAAAAATCGACTCCATTTTTTATTTTGGTTGATATCAATAATCCATATTAATAAACCGAGCAATTGAGCTGCAAAACCAGTTGTTGTAAGAACAAAAGTAGGGCTCCAGATTTTTTTATTTATAGGACAATTATAGCTAAAAAGCAGCCCGGAAAAAGCCAAAACAGTTCCCCAGATCAATAGCTTTTCTACTCTTGTATGATTATCTTTATGTTTTATGATTAAACCTCCAAAAAGAAAACCAATAAGGACATGGGCTATTGATGGAATTGTACTTAATAATCCTTCTGGCTCAAATGCTATTTTAACACCCTCTTCTGTCCAATCACTTATCATATGGTTTTCTCCTAATATTGCTCTGTCAACAACAGAAATTATATTCTGTTCCGACATCTCATATCCGTTACCAACCAACAGCAAAAAATAATACCCAATCAATAGTATAGAAATGGTCAATATGATATGCCTTTCTTTAAAAAGAAGCGCTATCAGTGATGCAAATCCATATGCAAGAGCAAGCCGCTGTAAAACTCCAAGAATTCTAATTGTATCAAAATGACCGGCAGCCTCAATAAATGATTCACTTGATGCAAGTCCCCTGCAAAGTTGTCCAAACCATCCCAATGCAAGTCCAATTAAAAAAATTAATATCGTGCGACGTACTACTTTCCATATTGCAGCGCCTGATGGTTCGAAATCGAATTTTCTTAGGGACATGTATGTAGATACACCCATAATAAACATAAAAAACGGAAATACAAGATCGGTTGGAGTAAGACCGTGCCAATGAGCATGACCAAGTGGTGTGTAAATATAATTCCACGATCCGGGATTATTTACCATAATCATACCGGCTATTGTAATTCCTCTAAGTATATCCAGTGATAATAGTCTGCCACTTTGATGTGGAAATGTAATTTTATTCATTTATACGGCTAAATGTAATTTGATAAAATTGTGCTTATTATTTATAAAGATAATATTTTTTTGAAAGCTTTCTAAAGTAATCTTCATCTTTAGTCCAATGTCTGCTTATATCTTTATAGGAATGGTTCTTTGAAAATTCAATTCTGATTTTATCGCTTCCGCATACTTTGTCAAACATATTGTACCGATTTTCTGAAGCATGATCAAAAACTTTCTTATCGGGAAATAGTTTAGCTGCCACTTCCATGATGTGAAACTGAATATCTGAGAGGCGAACTTTGGAGAAATCGGTAATATATATTTGGACTCCCTGAAAATTCTCACCTTGGCCAACAGAATAGTAGGGCTTTAAATGAATTGGACGAAAATTAACTCCAGATAGACTTTTAGAATTAAGGGCAGCGGCAAATTCCTCTGCATTTATCCATTCGGCGGCAACAATTTCAAAAGGTAGGGTATAACCAACACCTATTGATACATAACCTAGTTCACCCAATATTCCTGTAACAGGATAATAGTAGGCAGAGTGATAGAATGGTATATGAGGTGAGGTTGGGACCCAAGGCAAGCCGGTATCTTCAAATTTCATTTTTCTTTTCCATTTTTTCATCTTAATTACAGACAATTTACAGGGATTTTCTAACATACCTTCACCGTTAATCATCTCGGCTAACTCACCGCATGTAAGTCCATATATATATGGTATCTTAAGCTGACTTACAAATGAAATGAAGCCATCCTCAACAAGGTTACCTTCAATTTTTTGTCCACCTAAGGGGTTTGGACGGTCAAGTACCATAAACTCGATATTATTTTCTGAAGCAGCCTGCATTGCCAGGTACATAGTAGAAATGTATGTGTACGAGCGACAACCAATATCCTGTATATCATAGACTAATACGTCAATCCCCTCAAGCATTTCAGAAGTTGGTTTTCTTGTAGAACCATACAGAGAATAGACAGGTACTCCAGTATTCGGATCGTTAAAATCGGATACTTTGTCTCCTGCATGAACATCACCTCGTACCCCATGTTCAGGTCCATAAAGCGCAACCAATTCCACACCATTAGCCTCGTGTAGAATATCTATAGTTGATCTTAAGTTGTCATCAACTCCTGTAGGGTTTGTAATTAATCCCACTCGTTTTCCTCGTAGTTGTTTAAAGTTATCATTTTTAAGAACCTCAATTCCTGTCTTAATCTTTATATCTTGAGCAAAAGATGATGTGCAAAATATAAATCCAATAACTGTAACTAGCAATATAATATTATTTATTTTCATACTATATTAATAAATTGTTTGTTTTTAATAATCAGATTACTGATTATCCCCACTATTGTCTGTTTCGGTTTTTTTATTTTTTTTCTTAGCTCTACCAAAATCCTTATCTATTTTCATAAATGGAATAATTATTAGAGTTGGTATTATAGCAATCAATATAAATATAAAGAAGTTAATATATCCAAGTTGTTCCTGTATCCAACCTGCGGCCATACCCGGCAACATCATTCCAAGTGCCATAAAACCTGTGCAAATTGAGTAGTGTGCAGTTTTGTGATCACCTTGTGAAAAATAAATCATGTATAACATATAAGCAGTAAATCCAAAACCATAACCAAACTGTTCAATGAATACTGCAAGGTTTACCCAAAGAAAATTTTCTGGTTGATAAACAGACAATAAGAGATAGGCGGCGTTTGGAAGTGTAATAGCTAATGCCATTGGCCATAACCAATATTTCAAACCTTGACGTGATGCTAATATTCCACCAATTATTCCTCCGATAGTTAACGCAATAACTCCAACAGTTCCATATGCTATACCTGCATCTTGTGTAGCTAAACCGAGACCTCCAACTTCTCTGGGATCAAGTAGAAAAGGATATGCAAGTTTTACCAGCATTGCTTCTGCAAGACGGTATAATAGTATAAAAACAAGAGCCAGTCCAATACCCTTCTTTGTAAAAAAAGATCTGAATGTATTGCCAAATTCACGCATTACTTCTTTTGGAGTGTTTGCTGCTTTACCTGAATCTGAGACTGGATATGGGAGAACAAAGCGATGGTAAACGAAAAATGCAATAAATAATCCACCCATAATGAAAAAGGTTAAGCTCCATGCAGTTGGTATGTCTACTTTCCTCTCGAAGAAACCTGCAAGTATTATTAAAAATCCTTGTCCCGTTATAGAGGCAAGTCGATAAAAAGTACTTCTTATACCAACAAAAAATGATTGTTGAGAATCATCTAGAGATAGCATATAAAAACCATCAGCAGCTATGTCGTGAGTGGCTGAACTAAATGCCATAAGCCAGAAGAAAGCGAGTGAAGCCTGAAGCCAAAATGGGGTAGGGAGGGTGAATGCAATTCCAGCCAAACCTGCACCAATAAGCAATTGCATGGAAACTATCCACCATCGTTTAGTTTTAAGTATATCTACAAATGGACTCCAAAATGGCTTAATGACCCAAGGTAAATAAAGCCAGCTTGTATAAAGTGCAATCTCTGTATTCGATAGTTCCAATCGTTTATACATGATTACTGAAATTGTCATAACTGCTACATAAGGTAAACCTTCTGCAAAATAAAGAGTAGGCACCCATGTCCATGGATTACGAAATGTTGCTTTTCTACTTAGTTTGTTTTTCATTTCTTTTATTAGTTGTTTGTAAAGCAAAGACTTTTAGTCAAATGTTTTATTAGTATTCTGTTTTGATATTAGACCCGGGAAAATAGTGAAGTAGGATCTCTTTGTATTTATAACCTTTATCAGCCATCATTGCGGCACCGATCTGACAAAGTCCGACTCCATGTCCCCATCCGGCACCTGTTAATACAAACATTTGAGGTATACCTTCATCATTTTCTTCTGAGGCATCAACAACAAAAGCAGAACTGTAAAGATGAGATTTGGATAAAGCTCTTCTGATTTCGAGTTCTTTACCAATAACTAAAACCTTTTCAGTCCCTATTATTTTAAGTTTAATGATTCGTCCGGATGTACCTCTTTCCAAAGGTTGTAAGTCAACTATCTCTCCAAAATCAATCCCGGTACGTTCATAAATTAATGCTGAAAGTTCTTCCTGACTATACGTTTTTGTCCATCTGTAAAAATCAGCAGTCTCCTGGTCATAATCATTCAAAACCTGCTTAAGCACATTAGTGTTTTGAGTGTTGCAAAATGCATCTGGTGAACTTCTGATCCACTCTTCGGCTTCTTCTTCAATACAAAGGTCAGGTAATGGAATACCACTATAATTATCCGGTTTTCCCTGAAGATATGGATGAACAATTGGTTCCCAAACATTCTCAAATGTTTCCATTATGCCTCCGCAACATTTTGAATAACGTGCATCACAAATAGAACCCTTATAGGAAATAACCTTTCCCCAAGTCTCATTTACAACTCTGTCAACCAGTTCTGTTGTTTGTCTTGTAATTCCCTGATAGCGCTGACAATGATCATCTGCACAAACATCAAAATCTTCATGATCTTCCCGATCATACCATCTTATAATTTCAGTTGGTGTTTCAATTGAAGTCTGATAAACTTTTTTTTCTTTGTTTATTGATTTGTTTTTAATGATCTGTGCAAGCAACCAGCTTCGTGATATAATAGAGTGAGCTTTTAGTAATTCTTCCGAGCTGGTAGAACTCATTTCAGAAGAGATAACACTCTTTAGATAATCTTCAAGAGAGACGATATTTATCACAGTAATAGATTTATTTTCACCCACTCCGGTAGTAATAAACTTTAATCCACCTAAAAACTGTTGATTCTCTTTTCTCTCCCAATGAAACTGTACACCGATAATTACATCTTTAATTTCAAAGCTGTCCTTATGCAATTGATCTGCTTCAAAAGTTAACTGATCATATCTCTCTCCGTTGAAACTAATCTGACCATTATCGATCTCTACAAAATAATCTCCTTTCAAAAACTTTTTTCCTTGAAGTTTATAAGTTGAAAGTAATGAGAAGTTGATTCTATTCTGATTTTGTAGAATACCTACATGTATCAGAGGTTCTCTCGTTTTATTTTCTTTCTCGCCTGAAGTTCCCATGTTCTTATTCTATCTTTATAAAGGTTATGACCATTCATTTTGACAATATCAAGTGATGCATCAGAGTTATCTTCCCATCGTCTGCACAGGTACAATATATCATATATTCTCCCAATTTGGTAATTTCGTGATATTCTTAATCCTACAGCATAATCTTCACCATAACTCGTATTTGGCAACTTAATTTCACGTAGAATTGGTGTGTAGAAAGCTCTTGGTGCGCCTAAGCCATTTATTCTCAATGCATTGTTGCGTCCATTTTCAGGAGTCCATTCTCTATGATCGATTATTCCTGGGGGGATCATTTCCAGATCAAAGTTGGTCATTTGATATGTACCTACTACCATTGCACAATTTTGTTCATAAAATGCATTGACAATCTTTTGCAAAGTGTCTTCTCCGCTATAAATATCATCGCTGTCAAGCTGGATTGTAAACTTTCCACATTGAGGATGATGTATTCCCAGGTTCCAGCAACCACCAATTCCAAGATCATTACGGTTCGGAATTAGATGTATTAAACGAGAGTCATTATTAAATTCTTCTATAGCCTCGGTAGTACCATCGGTAGAATGATTATCTACTACTATAAGATTGAATTTGAAAACAGTTTTCTGTCTTAAAACCGATGCAATAGCATCTTTTATAGTTTTAATTCTGTTTCGTACTGGAATTATTACAGAAGCTTCATATTCAAATTCATCCATATTAAATTCTATAGGATTGAATATTGGTTCAAGATAAGCCCCCACATCCTTTAAATGTTGAGTACATGCTTTTTCCATTTCAATTTGTACCTGTCTGTTTTTTGGATCTACATAATCAAATATCTTCTTTCCCGATTCTCTGTTGTCTTCTTCAAATTCTGTATAGAGGAATTCATTAATATGAACCAGATCAGCTATTTGTGACACCTTAAGACGTAAGTCATATAATCCCGCAAATTTATAATCTTCACTTTTTATTCTTTCTGCAGCTCTCTTAAAAACAGTGCTATTAAATAAGATAAATGAACCAAAGTTGAAATCATCCCTTAAACTACCTTCCTGATAATCTATAACTGGATAGCTTTTTTTCTCTCCAGCAACTATTGCAAAATAATCAGAATATACCATTCCGGCACTACTATCTTCTGCAATCTGTATCATTCTTTCTAAGGCAAAATAGCCCAATTTTAAAGCAGTTGATTTCATGTATAGTGCCGTATAATCAGATTCAGTGTTTAGTGCAATCTTTTTAATTGTATTACTACTCAGTAATGTATCTATTTCTATACTTTTACATCCTTCAATTGTCTCATTGATATTTTCAGGTATAAGTAATAAAATATTGTTAATTGTATCTGATTTCTTTAGTTCATTTACAGTTTGTTGTGCCTGATTGGCATCAGAGTAAATAATGAAAGCATCTATTTTTTTCATATTGATTTAGTTTATAAATATTTTCAGAGTAATCTTATGCTAATTAATTATTTGAATACTCAAAAAATGACTGCATAATGTTTTTTATAAGACTATTTATCTTTTCTTGATTTGTAATTGATTCAATTGGGAATCCCAAAATACAACTATTATAATCTTCACCTTTGTATAAAATACCTGCACTAAGATTGTTCTCTGCATAACGAAAAATGGTGAAAGCGTTTTCACTTGCAGGCTCTATTGCATCAGGATTCTCAACAACATATCCTTCGCTGTTAAGTGTATTATAGTATTCTAAATTCCCTTTAATCAAATGGAATGGTGAAGGTACAGACTTGATTTTTCCTGTCACTCCTCCATAATTGTTACGCCATTTATATTTCAATGTATTCTGAGCCCAGTCTCTATCCTCTGTTGTTGAGTATGGATTGTCCCAGAGGTCAGTACCTACAAATGCACCACTTATAATTATGTTGCCTCCTTTTCTACAATAATCTGTTATTAATTCCTGCTCAATTCTGGAAAAAGTTTTGAACCTCGGGGGCTTAGCACCTCTGGCGACTATCCATTCACGTTGTTTCCCTAATATCCAATCAACAGTTTCAAAATTTTCAATTTCCACAAAGCCGAATTCAACAGCACTTGCAGAAGTTGACACAAATGAGTATCCTGCATCTGCAAAAGCTAATCCATGTATGTAAGGATAATCAAAAGTATTTCCTGCTATCTTGGTGGTCTCAAAATTAGCTTTACTATCACCAAATCCTGATGCATCATCATCCATCCATGGAATCGTCCTTCTGAACTCATGCATTTGTCCAATAAAGTGATAATCTGCAATATAGGGTACACCATTGTCAACACTTCCAACAAAACCTGCTATGCTATCTTCAGAAGTAGTGAAACTGTATGGAGCAGAGATTCTTGTAAATCCATTGACTATCAATACTTCACCTTTTTGATCAGATTTTCTGCAAACAGATAATATTTCTGATGGGAAGCTTATTCCTCCATCATTTACTGCAACTACTTTAAAACTGTAAATATGATCTTTCTTTATTACAGTTGAATAACTATTATTTGTAACCAGTATTCCGTTATCAAATCCACCATTATTTATACGTGTGTAAACAATATATTTTTCTGGAAAAGCCGTTGACTCAGATATATCAACTGTTGGCTCCCAGTTTAATTGTATTACAGTATCATTTGAGAATGTAGCTGAGAAGTCTTTAACTGGAAGAGGCTGTACAACATAAGGTCTCTTATATTGTGTTGATATATATTTTAGCATTCCTTTATAAATGGATCTGCTCACCAGAAACCGAAAAGTTGGATCCAGTCCGTAACGCATATCTGCAAAATTTTGATGAGAAAGTAATTCAAGAAGCATTGTTGGTACGTTTGGTATACGAGCTTCAGCATAAGATCGGTTCCATAAATGACGTCGGGTCCATTCAGGTTCAAATTCTCTACGGATATCAGATACAATTTCATCCATAATCAATTCAGATAGATCACGTGAAGCCCATCTGGATTTACCATTTTCAAATAACTCATTATTATAATGGGTCATATATATTCCAAGTGTGCCTACAATTGTATCCCCCCAGAAGGTGCCGGCATCTGTATGAAATGCAAATGCCAGATCCAGCGGAATGTTTAATCCATTCTCCTTAGGCAGAACAGATGAACCGCCTGCCAGCCAGTTCACCCAGAATCCTCTACTTGAATAATCATCTATGTAGTCATTCTTACTCTCATTTCTGTTATATATAGTGTCAGGTACTCCTGCCCATTGCATCCAATATCTTGCAGCTTCGGTGTATCTGGGATACCCACTAATTTCGGGTGTGTATTTTATTAATGACTTTAAATTGTTTGAATTAGCTTTATTATTTTCTTCATTCATGTTCTGACCTGAGTTCTCAGAACTTTTAATGTTTTCAGAATCAAAACCTTCCGGATGAGGCATTCGTGCAATATTTCCCATTCCTCCTCCAATTTTTACAGCATCAGCGGTAATAATTCTTCCAGCTTTTTTCCCTTTATTTGTAAGTGTTATCTTATTATTTCTTCCTTCCTCAAAATCAAAATATCCAAGAAAAATCCAGGTTCCACCACCCATCTGTTGGTTTACCTTTAAATCTGTTTTCCCACCTGAATGATATACACTATATAAAGCTTCATCACTACTGTTTTTCAAAGTTTTATAAGAGACATAAACACCATATCTGCCTTTTTCTTTTATATCCGGGATCCATTCAGCTATACTCTCTTCACCTTTGGATATTGTTTTTATTTGCCTTGCTTTGCCCAACATAAAGGGATTTTCACCATCTGTGTAAAACTCTTTTATATTAGCAAATCCAAAAGAATCGTTGTCATACCATGATTCTCTTCCATTTATTTCTCTATACTCTCCTGAGCTATAACCATCTCTGTCAATTATTAACTCCACCTTGTTGTAATCACGTTCTCTAGGTAGAATTACATTAGCTCCTGCATTCTCTAACATCGGAGTAAGAAAGGGAATCACATAGCTTTGAGTATAAAGATCTTCTACAGTCTGAAATATTCTTGCTCTTTGCCATTCCCATCGTCCTAACTTTTGCTCATAATACCAGCCGTGACTTTGCCATAATGCAATGTGATTGTTTTGTAATCCCTTCAAGAAAGTGCCAGCAGGATTTGAAATATTTGTCACTAAGGGTTTAGTTGCTTTTTGTGAAATTATTCTTTTCTTGTCTAACTGTTTACTTCTATGGAAATTGGGAATAAGTTCACTTATTTCCATTTCATCTGAATAGACACTGATTCGATATTTTTTTTGATTAAATGGTATATGATATCGCACACTGTCATATACCTGCTTTATGGTTAGTTCCCTCATAGGGAGGAATGAAAGTGAAAGGTTTGTGTAAATCTCTATACTTTTTTTCTTGTCATTTATAAATATACTGTCAATATTTACTATTCCCGGTCGAAGCAGTGTTTCCTGGTAAATGTTTGTCAATGACCTGGCTAAACTGTTTTTCAATGGGTCCTGAACTTGGTCCTGAGGAAATGATGCGTAGGTCAAGGCAAACATGCATGCAATAAAAATGTATCGTCTCATATGCATTACTTATATTTTCATTGGGACTTTATCACACTCAATTTTACAAATGTAGTGAAAATGACTGAATTGTAATCTGAACTATTATATTAAAAAAAGAGGGTAAAATCATACAAAGATATTACCCTCTTTTGGGGAAATTGAAGTTAGTAAATTAATTCCATCCCGGAGTTTGAGTCAAAGTAAAACCTTTATCTTTATACTGGTCGATCTGAGCAGTTCCCACAGGTGCTAAATACACTCTGTCATCAAATGCCTGTCGGTCAGTTCCATTTTCAATCATATAAAAGCCTACCATCTCATCATCGTTTGTTCCATCATAAGTTACAACTGTTCCATCGGCTTTCTTAACTTTCAACAGACCCACTTTCTCACTTACAAGTAAAGAAGGTAGTTCTTCTTTTACATTTATCCACAAACCAAGTAAGTTGTCCGGATATTGTGTAGCACTCATATAATTGATTTTCTTCCAGCGTTTGATATCCAGGAGTCTAGAATATTCAAATACAAACTCCATTCTTCTTTCGCGTCTGATTTCCCATATCAAAGGTGATACATCAGGATCACGATCCGGGTCATCAGGTAGCGCTGCCAGACTCATTGGAGCTGTTTTTTGTACACCTTTTGCAATAGCTTCAGAGTCTAATGGTCTGTTTCTTATCTGATTAATGGAAATGTCGATATCAAGTTGTGTTACAGAAGATCCACCCAACGTTGCAAGTTCCGCTTTTGCCTCAATCCAGTTTAAAAGTACTTCTGAATAACGCATTACAGGAGCATCATTTGTATTGGAATTACTTCCATACATAGGAGGTATATTACCTGAATTCCAAAATGTAGGCCCTGTTCTATCTATAAATTTACTTGCATACAACAATGTTGCAGCTTGTACTTTTGGTACATCTTGAAAAGTAGCTTCAAATCTCGGGTCACGAGTTCTAATCATATTTTTAATATTCAACGAATCAGCATTTTCAACACTTGATAGTTTATATGGCTGACCATCAACGCATAGAAAGGATTTTGCGAGTGATAAGTTTGCTGAAGGAGATTGACTCTCATATCCATTAGAATAGGAGGCTACATGGTGTGTTACACCTTGTGCAGCATCATAATGACGATACATTAATATTTCAGGATTTCCTTTAAGGTCTTGAGAACCAAATAAGCTTCTGAAGTCTGAAGAGATACTGTAATTTCCACTATTAATTACGAAGTCTCCGGCAGCTACTGCCAGTTCAAGATATTTCTTAGCTCTTGCCTGATCATTATGATGATACTTCTGCCATGTTCCTTCAAAAAGCATAATTCTGGAAATAAATCCTGCTACAACGTACCTGTTAAGAACATTATCTCCATCATTTAACCGCACATTCTGGAATGCAAACATCAGGTCATCATATACCCGGTCCATCACTTCTCCACGTGGAGTTCTGTCAATATACATTTTATCAAGATCACTAGAATCAAAGAGTGTTTCATAGTATGGTACATCACCAAAAACTCTTACAAGTCTATGGTATTCAAAACCCTTGAAAAAGCGAGCGACACCCAACCAGTGATTATATGCTTCACTACTTATTTGAGACTTGGCTACATTTTCAATTCTGTCTATAAATAAATTAGACTTTCTTACCCAGGCAAAATTCCAGTTTGGTCCTGCATACTGAATCAGCATATCTGGTGTTTCAGATGTACTTCCCCTACTTGATGGCGCACTGGACTCAAAATTTGACTGTACATTAGTGTTTGAAAAGTCATCACTGAAGTAATAACCCCTTAATGGGGCATATGCTACTCCCCATGTATTGTTGTAACCGACAAAATAATTGATATAAAAACCATTGGCGAAGAGTCTGAGGTCAGTCTCATTTCTCCAATAAGTGTCATCATTCATATCATTTAGTTCAGGTCTGTCAAGTACATCGGAACAGCTACTTATTAATAAAACAATAAGTAATAAGCTGCTTATTATTATATTCTTTTTCATGTTTCTTCTATTTTAAAAATTAATTTGTAAACCAACCGATCCACTTTTAAAAGTAGGTGTACCAACACCTGTTCTGCCTAAGTTATAGTTAGTCTCATTGAACATTGAATATCCCGAGATAACTTCAGGATCGATAGGTAGTCCCCTTAAATTATCAAAAGTGAAGAAGTTCTCCAAAGAAAGATAAACGCGAAGGTTATTAACCATCACTTTATTCATTAAACTACTTGGGAAACTGTATCCAATAGTAACGTTTTTAATTCTGGTATAAGACATGTCAAGCAGATACTTTGATTGAACCTGCATATTATTGCCAGTATTACTTCCTGCCAAGTTGTAAGGAGCCGGATAAAAAGCATCTGTTCTGTCAGGTTTCCAAAAGTCTCCAGCAATGGCTTGTGGCATAGCACCATCAGATGCATGAAAACCAGGAGTTGTTAAGAATCCTACACCCCATATTTGTCTGCTTCCTACACCTTGAATAAATACAGAAGCATCCACACCATGCCAATCTGCACCTAAACGCAGACCATACTCGAATCTTGGTGTTGAATTACCTATTATTTCCAAATCGCCATGATCGTCTAATAAACGACTACCTGCATCAATTTCACCATCACCGTTCAGATCCACAAATTTTACATCACCAGGACCAAAGAAGAAGTTAGAACTGTTCTGCAGAAATGCCTGATAAACAGGTTTTCCATTTGCATCAGAGAGTTTATTTACTGTTCTTCCGGCATATTTTTGGCTTTCATTTGCGGTTAAAACAATTTTTTGCAACTCACCATTTGAGTCTCTCACAAAATCACTCTCCTGATATAATCTGTCTGTTCTGTAACCCCAAATTTCTCCATATTTTTTTCCTTCATACCATCCATCTATACTGTTTGTATCTCCATATTTCATAATAGTAGTAACAGCATCCGATAGGGTAGCCATAGCGTTTATACCCAATCCGTTTTTAAAACGATAGTTGTAGTCAACACTAAGATCCCATCCTTCAGTTCTTAAAGAACCAAAATTTCCTTTTGGAGCACCTGCACCAAACGTGAAAGATACACCTTCCCCGGGAACTATCATATTCTTGGTATCTCTGCGATAAACATCGAATACAACGCCAAGAGTATTATTAAGAAAATATAGATCCACACCAAGGTTTGTATTCTCCAGATCCTGCCAAGTAATATCTCTTGTGATAGCAGCTGGTGTGCCAACAGCAACAGCCTTTGCTCCACTTGCATCAAGCCACATTGTTTGACTTGTAGACATTGAAGGAGCATAAAGTCCACTTGGTACGGTCTGGTCTCCAATCACACCCCAGGAGCCTCTTAGTTTCATTGATGAAACAACCGGTGTTATCCACTCCATCCATGCTTCTTCAGTAACACGCCAACCTGCAGATACTGAAGGGAAGAAGCGCCACCAAAGTCTTGATGGGAACTTAGAACTTCCATCATAACGTAAATTTCCTTCCAAAAGATATCTATCTCTGAATGCATAGTTGATACGACCAAAGTAGCCTAACTGTGCTTCCCAGAAAGTGTTTCCACCTGATGTCATTGTTCCCACTGCTTTTCCAAACTGAGGATTCACAATATCTGCTAAGTCGGTTTTCTGTGACCAGTTGCTCTTGGCATCATATGTTACTCTGTTCATACCCAACATAAATTTGAAAGCATGATCTTCTTTTAGTTTCAAATTGTAAGTTGTATATATATTGAGAGTGTTTGTTACACCATTCAAAACATTACGGTATATATGGTCAGGATTAGCTCCATGAGCTGTATATTCTGTTAAGCTAAGTTTATAAGCAGGTAATGCATTAGGTGTTGTTGAAGGCACCGGCGTACCCTGATCGTTTACATAAATTCTATTTCCTTCTGCATCAGTAAGTGGTAAAGCTCCGCCCCATGAGTTCAAAGCTGTATATCTGGTACCCAAGCGGTTATTAATAAAGGTTTCGTTTGCATTTGTAAAGTCCAAATCTACAACCCAATTATCAGTAATATTTACCAAGGCACCTATATTAACATTAAAGTATTTATTTTCCTGATTTGCAGTATTAGCTTGTGAAATTTCTGAAGCAGGACTCCTGATAGGATCTCCATTCTCGGTTCCCATAGGCTGAACCGGTCCCCATCTATACAGGTATAACCATGGGTCAGCAGTAGTACTGTTTGTTACATATGGATACCTTTTATCTCTGTTAGAGTAAATAGCTCCTGCCCTTAAAGTGAAATATTTACTTAATTCACTACTTAACCTAATTGTACCATTGTAGCGGGTAAAATCGTCATATTCTGCTTCTTTCATCATACCTGTCTGATGAAGATAGCCAAGACCTACATTGAAAGTGGTTTTTCCGCTTTTGCCATTTACCGACAGATTATGAGTCATAGTAGGTGTCCACTCTTTAATCATGTAGTCATATGGATCATATGTTCTTAATCCCAGTTTACGGTTATTGGCATCAACATACCAGTCTCTACCATAAACCATTGGTTCTTCCGGTCCCATTTTACCATATGTATTATGCCATATTTTTGATTTTTCATAACTTTCTCTGGTAATTTGCCAGAAAGCACCTGAAACAGATCCACCCACTCTTTCCATTGCCAAAATGGAATACTCCATTGCATCAAGCATACCCATCTCCATTCTTTTGGAGATATTTTGCCAAGCAAAGTTGTTTGAGTATTGTACATTAACCTGATCTTCTGTTGCTCCTTTCTTAGTGGTGATTAAAACAACCCCAAAAGCACCTTTAGCTCCATATATCGAAGCACTCGCAGCATCTTTTAATATTGAGATTGATTCAATATCATTTGGATTTACAACCTGAATACTTGGTATTTCTACGTTATCCAGAAGAATTAGAGGTTGTGAGCTACCTTCAAAAGAACCTATTTGACCTCTTACCTTTATTAGAGGATCGGAGCCCACCTCTCCACTAGGTACAATAACGGAAAGACCTGGAGTTGATCCCTGTAATCCGCGTCCCACATCAGATATTGGTCTGCTTCCAAGAGTCTCTTCAACATTTACAGTAGATACTGCACCTGTCAGGTTTTCTTTTCGCTGTGTGCCATAACCCACAACTACTAATTCCTGTAGTGCTTGAGTGTCTTCTCTGAGTGTTATTGTGAAGCTTGTATTTCCTGCAGTACTGACTGTCTGACTTAAATATCCTATAAAGGAGACCTGGATTGAAGCTTCATTTGAAACACGTAAAGTGAACTTCCCATCAATATCTGTAATTGTACCATTTGTAGTTCCTGACTCAATGATATTTGCTCCGATAATAGGTATACCCTGATCATCTAATACTGTACCCGAGATTAGCTTCCCATCTTGTTGAAGTTCTTTTATGATAGTCGACTTTCCCGTCGCTTTCTCATCGAGTATTGGCTTTTTTGAAATTGTTATTTGTCTGTTCACTATTGAGTAGACCAAGTCTGTGTTTTTCAACAACAAATCCATAATCTCATTTATAGATCTGTTGTTATAAGAGACGTTTACTCTCCTGGATAATCCACTTTCAGTATTATCCATAAAAAGGAATAAATAGTCACTGTTCATTTCAATTTCTTGCAACGCTTCACGCAGTGTGACTCCCTTAACATCAATGCTAACTGATTTTGATTGAGAGTAGGTGTTCTCTGCTGCAATTGAAAAAACAGAAAGTAAAGTTATAAAAAAGTATATTTTCATAATTTTTAAAAACTTGCTGTCTTTTTTCAAGTTTAGTTGTTTAAAGTTTGGTTTATCTTGCATATCTTTATGATTGAGATTTAATTTGTTACCAATAAATTAGATTCGCTTAACAGGCCGAATAATGTTCCCGCATTATACGGCCTTTTTATAACATCATATTCTTATTTCATAGGCAGTTAATTTTAGATTACACATATATTTGATTTAAGTTACATTTATTCTTTTTTTATACTAATAACACCTTCACTTTCAATATAATATTTTAGAAAAGTCATTTGTGAGAACGATTCTAAGACATCATTAATATTTTCAGAAAGATAAAGTTTACCGGAACAGGTCTGTTCTTTTAATTTCAAAGTATTATCAAAATGAAATTCAACATTGTAATATCGGCCAATTTTTCTTAAAACCTCGGTTAAGGAATTTTTGTTTAAGTTCATATATCCGTTTTTCCAGCTAACATATTCCGTTACATCCACCATTTGATTGTGGATGCTATTATTGTCTAGAATCGCCATTTCTCCAGGTTTCAAAGTCAATGAATTTACATTATTTTTTACTTGAACTGAGCCTTCTACAAGTACAACAGTTTCACTTTCTTCATCTGTATATGCAGATACATTAAATGATGTACCAAATACTGTAATTTGTGATTTAGGTGTATGTATAATAAATGGAGTACTCTGTTTTGTAACTTCAATAAATATTTCACCTTTAACTTTTATTTCTCTTGCCTGATTAGAAAAAGCTGATGGGAACTCCATTTCTGTTCCTGAATTTAAGTGTATTAATGAGCCATCAGCAAGAATTACAGAAGATCTCTTCCCAAATGGAACAATTAACTTGTTTTGATTGTTTTTCAGGTCAATCTGTTTTTGAGTAATTGAATCATGTATTAACGCATTTTCCCCTTCAGTTAATTGAACCATAGAGTTGTTTTCAATATCAAATGATTGTTCTCCGGAGATTAACTGTATCTTATCCTGACTCATTACTTCACCAATTGAAGTAAGTTGATTTTCCGGTATACTATTAGTATTAGATGTAAGAATGTATATTGTTGAAATTATTGTTATAAATAGAGATGCGGCAACTGAGGTGACTATAATGGATAATTGTTTTCTTTTTTTTAAATGGTAAATTCTATCCTGAAGTTGTCTGTTTACTGTTTCTTCATCTATTATACACTCACTCTTATTCTTCTGAATTTCATCGAAAGTTGCAATGGCTAGTTCAAAAGATTCTCTAAGATGTTCGTTTTTATTAATAAAATCTTCCCAAAACTGTGTTAGTTTAACTGTGCGACGAGTCCTCCAATAGACAAAAAGGTCATCACATAAAAAATCCTTATAATCTAATTTCAATTTCATTTACACTCTTTTTAATAAAGACATGGAAAAATTGAAAAAAGGACTAAATTAATAAATTTTAACCAAGTATTGTGAATAAATGTATTAAATACAATAGTGAATTGGATGGTGATGCACCTTTCATTTTCTTTAATGCACGATATAAGTTTTTTTTCACAGCATCAGTTGAAAGGTTCATAATTTCAGCTATTTCTGAATAATTGAGATCCAATTGATATCTATAATGAATAATTCTTCTCTGCTTTGGAGGTAGTGTTTTAATTAAGTTAGTTAACTTATTTTTTAGCTGTATTTCTTTTTCTTCATCAATAATTTTTTCAATTACAATCTTCTCATTTTCTTCAAAGTAGTCTTGTTGTAATTCTCCAATTTCAATTAGTTCCAAGTTTCTAATGTCAAGAAGTCTGTTTTTTAGACTTCTGAGCAGATAAAATTCTATATTTTGAATGTGGTTTAATTTTTTTCTTGAAATATAAATATTGAAAAAAATATCTTGTATTGCATCTTTACTCCGTTCATCATCGAATCCAAGATTTAATGCATAAGCTAAAAGTTCCGAATAGTAAGCATGATAAATCTTAGAGAAAGATTTATCATCTCCCTCTAAAAATAGTTTCCACGCATCATCGATCATTACTTTACTTTTTTTCTATAGTAGGTTAAAAATGTATAAGGGTACAAATGTTTATCATCAGCCATATGCCTCTCCTCCTCTATAAGCTCCCAATCTTTAAAATCAATATTAGGGAAAAAAGTATCGGCATCATTGAATGTATTGTGAATACGAGTTAGATAGAGTGTGTCGGCAAGATGGAAAGTGGTGCGGTAAAGCTCGCCACCTCCTATTATGAAAACCTTTTCGTGACTTTTACTTACCGACAGAGCTTCTTCTATTGAGCGTACAACAATACATCCGGGAAAATTATTTACATCACCTGATGTCACTACAATATTTATCCGATCAGGCAATGAACCATTAGGTAATGATTCATATGTTTTTCTTCCCATAATTATGGTGTGCCCAGTAGTAATCTTCTTAAAATGTTTCAAGTCGTTTGGAAGATGACACAGTAATCCTCCATTTTTACCTATTCCATTTTTTTCGTCAATAACAACAACAATAGCTATCATACTGAAACCTTGCCTTTAATATGAGGATGCGGATCATAATTCACTAGCTCAAAATCTTCATATCTGAATTTAAAAATATCCTTTACATCAGGGTTAATTTTCATCTGCGGTAGCGGACGTGGTTCACGTGTTAGTTGAAGTTTTACTTGTTCTAAATGATTTAAATAAATATGTGCATCGCCAAACGTGTGAATAAAATCACCCTCTTCCAGGTTTGTCACCTGAGCCATCATTTTTAGGAGAAGTGAATATGAAGCAATGTTGAAAGGGACACCAAGAAAAAGATCTGCACTTCTTTGGTATAGCTGCAGACTTAGTTTACCACCTGCAACATAAAATTGAAAGAAAGCATGACAAGGTGGCAGGTTCATATTTGGAAGATCTGCAACATTCCAGGAGCTAACTATTATTCGCCTCGAATCAGGATTGTTCTTTAAATCTTTCACCACTTGGGTAATCTGATCTATATGTCCTCCATTATAGTCTGGCCAGGAACGCCATTGATAACCGTAAATATGTCCCAGGTCCCCATTCTCTTCTGCCCATTCATCCCAGATATGGACACCATTATCATTCAGGTACTTTATATTGGTATCCCCTTTTAGGAACCATAATAGTTCATGTATAATAGATTTCAGATTAAGTTTTTTGGTTGTAAGTACGGGAAAACCATCACTCATGCTGAATCGGCTTTGATGACCGAATATGCTGATGGTACCGGTACCTGTACGATCTTCTTTCTTAGTACCTTCGTTAAGTACTCTTTGCAATAAATCAAGATATTGTTTCATATTTAGTTTTATCCTATTATCGAGAATTATGTTTTCAGCTTGTCTTTTTCTGAAAACTTCTGTTATGACAAAAATAACTGTTTTTTTCCTGAGTACAAGTTTAAGTAGTAACATAATGTTTATATAATAACAATTTATTATCTCCTTATGTGGTGATTTTCTTCCTCAATCAAATAATTTCAGAACGAAACCTCTATGGATGTTGTTATAAATAGTATATTTGTGTGTATTACTTCATTTTTATTTAACAGTTTAACTCCTTAATCATATGGATATATCAGAATTACTAAACAGCTCAACTGGACAATCCTTAATCAGGAGTATTTCCGATAAATTGGGAATTAACGAGAAAGAAGCCTCAGGAGTAGTTAGCACTGCTATACCTGCTATACTTGCAGGAATGACTAAAAATGCTCAAACAGCTGAAGGGGCCGAGAGTCTAAACAGAGCCATAGAATCAAAGCATGATGGTTCGCTTTTGGATAACCTGTCAAATATTCTGCAAGGGCAGACACAGGAATTACAAAATGATGGAGATGGTATACTTGGACATGTATTTGGTAGTAAAAGAACAGCTGTAGAACAAACACTTTCTAAAAAAACAGGTGTTAGTTCCGGGAAAATAGGGCCTCTACTTGCTCTGCTTGCACCAATAGTAATGGCATACTTGGGAAAAGAAAAAAGAAAGACAAGTACAGGGGCAGGGGGGTTAGGTGATCTTCTGGGAGGATTGCTTGGAAGTGGAAGTCAAGGTCGATCAGGTGGAGGAATCATGGACATGATTAGTGGAACACTCGATAAAGATGGCGATGGTGATGTAATCGATGAAATATTTGATATGTTTAGTAAGAAAAGATAAATGAAAATGAGACATAAAAAAATCAAAAAAAATCTGATATCGTTTGTTGTTTTTAGTCTGATGTTAATCAGTTATTCATGTTCAGTGCCAGATGATTACATTACTGAAGCTGAAGCGCGAAGGCTTATAGAACAGGCCATAAGAAATCAGAATCCGTCAAGTGGGCTTAGTGAAGCAGAGATAAAGAAACTAATTGATGATGCAATAAATAAAAATAATAACAGTCTCGAGTTCACACAGTGGGATATAATAAATATAACAGTAAACAGATCTGATTGGGTTTGGAATAATAATGCAATGCAATGGGAGGCTATCTTTAATCTGCCGGAACTAACTGAGTTTATTTATGAACAGGGTGCACAGTTAGGATATGTATTTATAGGGGAGCAGGGAGTTAATGAGGTACAAAAATTATTGCCTTATGTTGAAACATATTATGCCGGAGATGATGATTTTGGGAATCCTGTCTATTTCACTGAAACTATCAGTGTGGATTATCAATTCGGAAATCCGAGTACCGTAGCTTTTTTTATTAAGGACTCTCAGTTAGCCAAAGATCCGGATGCTCCTCAATTATATAATTTCAGGATTGTTTTAATTTGGTAATTGTAAACAGATGTAAAATATAACATCAAAAAAATAGCTTCTGCCTTTTAATGAAACTTATTTTAATAGGCAGTAGCCTTTTTTATTCAAACTATTCTTCCTTTTTATTGTTTTAAATTAAACGAAAGATGATTTTACAGGTCTTACTTTCAAATAACATTATCAATAATTATTAAATATGAAAAGAAAACTTTTAGTATCGATTTTTGCAGGGATTCTATTCTTGGGTACGGCTTTCGTAATGACATCTTGCAGTGATAGTAGTGATGATTTTATTGAGACGGCCTGGAATATAGAAAATTTTAATGTTACAGCTTCACAGTGGAGTTGGAACTCAAATCTTAACAGATGGGAAGCTGTAAGGCAGTTGCCGGCTATTGATGAGTTTATTTATGAAGACGGAGTAGTACATGGATTTATTTTCCTTGGAACTCAGGGTGTTGATGAAGTCCAGACACCTCTCCCATATATTAGAAGTTTTCTTGAAGATAATGGGCAGGGAGGCGTTATAGATTTTACCGAAACGATAAGTTTTGAATATAGCCATCTGACAAATCGAATAACCTTTTATATAGAACCTTCCGATGGTTTCCAAGATCAGAATGCCCGCCAAAATTATAATTTCAGGATAGTTATGATCTGGTAATATCAGATAAACATTGGTAAGGCATCTGCTACTATAAATGAACTTCCGCCGATGAAGATAATATCCTCTTTATCGGCATTTTTAATTGCTTTTATTACAGCTTCTGATACTGTAGGGCAGATGTATCCCTGCAAACCAAATTCACCTGCCATATCAGCTAGTTTAGTTTCATCAAGAGCTCTTTGAACGGAAGCTTTGGTGAAGTAATAATTTGCATTTTTGGGTAATAATCTCAATACAGACTCAGTATCTTTATCATTTGCCATTCCAAATACAATATGAAGTCTCTTGAATTCTTCTGAAAGCAGTCTTTCAATTACATATTTAATTCCATGAGAGTTATGTGCAATATCACAAAAGATTTTGGGTTCTGTTTTTAACAGCTGCCATCGACCCATTAATCCTGTTATTTCAGTTACTTTTTCAAATCCTTTGTAAACGGCATCTTTAGGAATGTTGTACCCCAGTTCCAGCAAAATATCAACTGCTGTTAACACGGTTCTAGCATTATACTCTTGAGCAGGACCACTTAATTGTCCTGTGATATTGTCAAAATTTGCTGATTTATAAAAAATCTTATCTCTCAATCTGTCAGCAACAAAATCACTCATATAAACTTCAGAAAAAACAATAGGAGCTTCAACAGATTTTGCCTTATCAATAAAAACCTGTGCAACATCACTATTTCCAATTTCTCCAATTATTACCGGAGTGTATTTCTTAATAATACCAGCTTTTTCTGCTGCAATTTTCGTGAGTGTGTTACCAAGATAATTCATATGATCTAATCCAATATTTGTAATTATACTCAAATCTGGAAAAATTATATTAGTACTGTCTAAACGGCCACCCAGTCCAACTTCAATAATAGCAACATCAACTTTTTTTTCGGCAAAATATAAAAAAGCCATCTCCATTGTAAGTTCAAAAAAAGAGGCCATCACCGGTTCAAATTTATCTCTGTATTTTTCGACAAATTCAATCACATATTCCTTATTGATCATCTCACCATTTACACGTATTCGTTCCCGAAAATCAATAAGGTGAGGAGATGTGTATAATCCAACCCTATAACCTGACATCTGAAGAATTGCAGCCAGAAGATTCGAAACAGATCCTTTGCCATTGGTTCCTCCCACATGTATATTTTTAAATTTCTTGTGAGGATGACCAAAAATTTCATCTAATGCCAGACTGTTATCCAGTCCCTCTTTATAAGCAGCGTGACCTATCCTTTGGTATTCAGGTGCCTGACTATACAAGTAGTCTAAAGTCTCATTATAATTCATCTATTTATTTACCTTTTAAATGGAAATATTAAATTGAAAAACAGTATAAATGTAACTATTTTATAACTAATAAAAGAGGGTAGAATCACATATGTGAAACACCCTCTTGTTAATTATATTTATTCAATACTCAGTGCTAAAATATAAATATCCTAAGTATGTAGTCTGATTAAAATCAGTTTTTAAGTGGAAGCACAGAATACTGTTTAGAATAACGTAATTGTTGATCTATGTAGTTCTCTTTATA
>NZ_JAQVHI010000005.1:57075-95511 GCF_028696275.1 Lascolabacillus sp. | reverse complement strand
GTGGTGCCACCAGGAATCGAACCGGGGACACAAGGATTTTCAGTCCTTTGCTCTACCAACTGAGCTATGGCACCAACATTGCCTTATTTGCGAGTGCAAAGATAATCGCATTTTCAGGATTTACAAAATTTGAAACAACATTTTGCAAAAAAATATTATTTTTCTGCAATGGGATTCCATCCCTGTGCTTTCAATTCTATTTCAACACCATCACGTGTAATCATATAACAGCCGTTTTCAGGTTTAGTGATATGGCCTACCAGGTGTATTCCGGTGATATCCTTCATCTTCTCATGCAGGGTAAGCGGAACGGTGAACAGCAGCTCATAATCTTCCCCACCATTAAGAGCTGCAGTGGTTACATTCATATTGAATGTTTCCGCCATTGCCGCAGTCTGGTAGTCAATTGGAATTCTCTCTTCAAATAGTTGACAACCTACGTTACTCTGTTTGCAGATATGAAGCAGGTCGGATGAGAGCCCGTCTGATATATCAATCATTGATGTTGGGACTATTCCATTTTCAGCCAGCAACTCTACTATATCCTTGCGTGCCTCTGGTTTTAACTGACGTTCAAGAATATACTCCCTGCCTCCAAAATCGGGTTGAAATCCCTTGTCGGGGTTACTCGCGAACACTGATTTTTCTCTCTCCAGTAGCTGCAGACCCATATAGGAAGCCCCCAGGTCGCCAGAAACAAAAATCAGATCGGTGTCTTTAGCTCCGTATCTATATACAATCTTATCATCATCTGCAGTTCCGATACATGTGATACTAATTGTGAAGCCTGTTAGAGAAGAAGTTGTGTCACCACCAATAATATCAACTCCATAAATTTCACAAGCAGTCTTAACTCCACTGTAGAATTCCTCGAGATCTTCCACTGACATCCTTTTTGCTATGCCCAGTGATATAGTTATCTGCTGGGGTTTTCCGTTCATAGCATATATGTCAGAGAAGTTTACCACAGCTGCTTTATATCCCAGATGCTTTAATGGAGTATAAATCAAATCGAAATGAATTCCTTCAAGAAGAAGATCGGTAGTTATAAGAGTACGTTTTCCCGCATTGTCCACAATTGCTGCGTCATCACCAACCCCCTTTACAGTTGTCTCCTGTTTGGTTTTAATATCTTTTGTGAGATGATCTATCAGACCGAACTCTCCCAATGTTGCTATTTCTGTTCTTTTCATATGATATAAAAAAACAGGGAATGCCATCTGATTCAGTATTAGACACTCCCTATTATTATTTGATTACTATTTTATTCAGACTCTCTGAATTATTGTACGCATAATTTCAGCCATCATTGGCTGTGCAATTTTTGCAGCCTCCTGCACCTCTTCGTGAGATACTTCAACTATTTTACCCAATACCCCAAGGTCGGTGATAATCGAGAATGCAAGTACTCTCATTTTTGCATGATTGGCAACAATAACTTCAGGAACAGTTGACATACCAACAGCGTCGCCACCCATGATACGGAAGAAGTTATATTCTGCCGGTGTTTCAAAAGTTGGACCCTGAACGCCAACATATACACCATGCTGCAGTTTGATGTTCTTCTCTTTTGCTATATCCATAGCCATCTGACGCAATTCTTTATCATAAGCTGCACTCATATCAGGGAAGCGTGTGCCAAGCTCCTCGAAGTTTTTACCACGAAGAGGATGTTCTGGGAAGAAGTTGATATGATCCTCAATTAGCATTATGTCACCTACATCAAAGCTGGAATTCATACCTCCCGCTGCATTTGAGACAAACAGATACTCTATTCCCAGAGCTTGGAATACTCGAATTGGGAAAGTAACCTCCTGCATATTATAGCCTTCGTAGTAGTGAAATCTTCCCTGCATGGCAAGAACCTTTTTTCCTCCCAGGGTACCGATAATCAGTTTTCCGCTGTGACCTTCAACTGTTGATACAGGGAAGTTGGGTATTTCAGTATATGGGATTTCGTTCTTTTCCTCAATTTCATTGGCAAGTTCACCAAGACCAGTTCCAAGAATAATCGCCGTATTCGGGATTTCACCAATCTTACCTTTAAGATAATCTGCTGTTTGTTTTATAGTTTCTAACATGTTCTACTATTTTTTTGTTAAATGTTATTCTCTCTTTATTATTTAAAAATGTCACTCTCACCGGGAGGTAGTACATAATATTCTTAATATTCTCCGGCAAATAAGCCAAATCACGGAAGCGAACTGCATCCTTTTCAGTAGTCACAATTATCTTATTTTCATCTTCAACACTATTTACCATATTCTCTATTGATTGAATATCTTTTCTGGTAAAGTTGTGATGATCCGAAAAGAACATTGTGTATAGATTATATGTCTTATACTCAAGTTTTCTTACAAGTGGCTCAGGTGAGGCGATACCAGTTACAAGAAACAGATGCTTTTTGCGCAGGTCGTTTATAGATACCACTTCAGGATGAAGCTCAGGGAATACCGGACTCAGCTTGTCATAATCGAATGTAGTGAAGAATAGTTCCTGAAATGGATATAGATTCAGTCCGTTTGAATATATTCTGAAATCAATGGGCTGCATATCAGGATTACACTTTGTAACTACCACAACAGAAGCCCTATCTATACTCTTAAGAGGCTCTCGCAGCAGTCCCGCAGGCAATAATCTGTCTTCAAACACTGGTCTGTTACAGTCAGCCAGCACAATTGATAATGATGGTCTTACATGACGATGTTGAAAGCCATCATCTAGTAGTATAACATCGGGACGCTCCTCTTTTTCGATAGACATGATTTTTTCTATAGCATTCACCCTGTTCTTATCAACAACAACCAAGGTGTCGGGAAACTTCTTTTTTATCTGCAATGGTTCATCGCCAACATTTCTTACATTAGAATTGGTGTCAACGATTAGAAAACCCTTGCTTTTTCGTTTATATCCCCTGCTTAATACAGCAACTTTGAATTTAGGAGAAAGTAATCGTATAAGATACTCTATATGAGGTGTCTTTCCTGTACCTCCTGCTGTTATGTTCCCCACACATATGATAGGGATGCTGAACGACCGCTGTTTGAGTATATTTTTATTGAACAACCAGTTTCTGAAACTCACAACGGTCCCGTACAGCCACGATAAGGGCAGTAAGGATTTGCGGATTTCAACCTTAGGAATGTCCATAGATATTTTATTTAATATTCAACTCGAAAGGGATGCGTGCCTGGAGATAATCCTGTTCTTTAATCTCCTTCAAAAGCATGAATGTATCGTAACTATCACCCAGGTACTGCCTGATGGTTTTTGCAACAAGCTCTTCCTTAGCAGGTTGCAGAAGCTCTTCAAGTGGTGAGCGCAGTTTTGGGTATTCAAACACAACATAACTCTTGCCAAGGTTTGCAAGCTCAGCGGCAATCTCAATGGCTCTTTCTATACCTCCAAGTTCGTCTACCAGACCAATCTCGAGTGCCTGGTTTCCTGTCCAAACACGCCCCTCTGCATATTGAGCAAGCGTATCTTTTGGAATACCGCGTCCTTCAGCACAACGTGTGAGGAACAGGTCATATCCCTTCTCAATATATTTCTGCATTATCTGTTTTTCGCTATCTTTCATTGGTCGTGTCAAGTTTCCGAAATCGGAAAACTCGTTGGTCTTCACAACATCGGTGTGAACGCCCAGTTTCTTAGTTGTTCCTTCAAGATCGGGGAACATACCAAATATACCGATAGAACCTGTAAGTGTTGTTGGCTGTGCCACTATCTTGTTGGCGTTAGCAGAAATATAGTATCCGCCTGAAGCTGCATAGTCACCCATAGAAACAACCACTGGTTTTTCTTTCTTAAGATTTTCTATAGCTTTCCATATCTGCTCTGAAGCATAAGCACTGCCTCCTCCTGAGTTTACTCTGAAAACAACTGCTTTGATATCTTTATCTTTTCTCAGCTTTTCAATCTCATTGACAAAATGTTTATCCTGAATGTTAGAAGAACCGTTGCCTGAAACAATATTCCCATGTGCATAGAGGAGTGCAATAGTATTGCTTGTCTTCTCAATGGATTTGGTTTTTACCGATTTCATATCAGCAACAGTTGCCGATGGGATCTTTTTATCGCTGTCGATATTCAGTAGTGATCTGAGATATTCTTTCATCTCAGTTTCATAGAGAATTGTGTCAACCAGGTTCTCTGCAAGAAGGAAATCGGTTGACTGTGTCAATGTGAATATGTTGGCAAGCGAGTCGATCTTTTCTATTGATAGTGAGCGAGATTCTGCAAGGTCTTTTCTTATGAAGCTCCATGTATCATTCAGATATGAAGAGATCTGCTCTCTGTTGGCTTCACTCATCTCGTTCTGAGTGAATGGTTCAACTGCAGATTTATATGTGCCCACTTTAAATATTTGCATTTTTACTCCCAACTTGTCAAGTGCATCCTTGATAAAAATTGGGTTTGCGGCCAGACCATGAATATCGAGCATTCCCTGAGGATTGATAGCTATCTTATCGGCTGTAGATGCCAGATAATAGCCTGCCTGGTTGTAGCTGTCGGCGTAAGCAACAACGAATTTGCCGCTCTCCTTGAAACTTTCAAGCTCACTACGGATCTCTGCAAGAGTAGCCATTGATGCGGAAACTTCACGAGAGTCGATGTAAATTCCTTTAATCTTGCTGTTATTCTTTGCTTTGCGGATGGCACTTACAATATCGTTTAACCCCATCTCAGTGATGTAATCTGAACCTAACATTGATGTGAACGGATCAGGTTCAGCGGTCCGTTCAACAATAGTTCCACTTAACTTTAAGTTTAGTACTGAGTTTTCCTGAAGGATAAATTTATCAGAGGTCATTGAACCCATGAATGAGCTTGCAGCACCTACAAACATTATCATTGCTATGAAAAACAGTATAATTTGAGCAATGAGAAATCCCAAAACAGAAGCAAGCACGATTTTTAGAAAATCTTTCATAATGAGGTTGTTTTTTGAATTATATACAAAACAAAAATATACAAAAAACACAGCTCCTGCAATTTAAAATTATACATTCTTAATAAATTCACTTGCAGGTTCCTCGTATGAACATTATATTTGAAGGTTAAAACGGGAAATCGAATAGGTTTCGCATAGTTACCTTTCTTAAAAAAAGGTAAATTTTGGATAAAACAGCTATACTTATGCAGCGTTTTATCTTTTAATTCATCTTTATAATAACTGCGACAATAATGGATGATTCGCAACTAATATCAGCGTGTAAGAAACAGAACCGGGATGCACAAAGAGCATTATATGAGAGATTTGCTCCTGTAATGATGAGTGTGTGTATACGTTATTGCGGTGATGAGGATATTGCACGCGATTTGTTGCACGATGGATTTATCCGTGTTTTTACGCAGATTGGCTCTTTTACGGGCAAAGGTTCTTTTGAAGGATGGCTAAGACGAATATTTGTAAATCTGGCGCTTGAGAATTATCGGAAAGAAAAGAGAAAAAATCTATTTCTGGAAGAGTATGGACAGATGTATATTAATGAATCCGAAGATCAGGCAGATGATTTACTCGACATAGAAGATATTCCCAGGGAAGTTGTATTTGAAATGATCAGAAACTTACCAACGGGATACAGAACTGTGTTTAATCTATACATTTTTGAAGATATGTCGCATAAAGAAATTGCTGAAGAACTGGGCATAAATGAAGCTGCTTCGAGGTCTCAATTCTTTCGGGCTAAAACTTTATTAAAGAAGAAGATTGAAGCCATGCTTGAAAAAAACCATCAAAGAAAAGTACAATGAATTCAGAAGATAAAATAAGAAAACAGTTTCAATCTAAATTCAATGATTTTACAGTACCTCCTCCGTCAGATGGCTGGATGAGGCTGGATGAGTCGTTGAATAATATATCTCTCACTAGAAAGATGGTTGTTCGCCGCAGATGGCAGTATGCTAGCTCTGCTGCTGTAATTTTATTATTGATGGTGGGGGGACTGTTTTATATGAATAGACCTGAGGTAGCAGATGCTCCTCTTTTATCGGATGCAGCTCCATCATCAACAGAGGTTACTACTGAAGTGGAGCTTATTCCGCAATCAGAAGCAGAAGTGGTAAAACCTCAACTGTTTGTAAGCAGGAGTGTGACAACAGCTGTTCCTGTTGTAGAAGAGATTGTTGTGGAGCCAACAAACCCTGTTGATATAATTGCTGATTATATTGATCATGAAGAGTCGCAGGATTATGAGGTTATTGAGAAAAATAGGTTTAGTGAAGAGTCAATAATTGCTGAAGCTGATTATTCACTGCTATATGCTGATTATGACATGGGCAGTGAAGAGGAGTATATATTGTCGTTCGGTGGAAAGGGTGGACTGACCTCATTTCATCAAACTGTAAACTCACCGATGACATTAAGGAGTGCTGCTGTTTCGGGTGAGGCTAATTTTATTGATGAGTCTGAGAAGATGTTCCAGGCAAATAATTTCAGAGACAATATAGCCGAAATGGAGCATGATCAGCCAATCTCATTTGGAGTAACAATTTCAAAATCAATAGCACATAATCTATCTGTAGAAACAGGTCTGATATACTCATACCTCTACTCAAAAAGCAAGAATACAAGTAATACGCTCCAGAATAAACAGACACAAAGTCTGCATTATCTGGGAGTACCTCTAAATCTTAACTACCAACTCTTTTCTTTAAAAGATCTGAATGTGTATGTATCATTGGGTGGTATGATTGAGAAAGATGTTTATGGTAAATTCCGTGAAGAGGGAGTTGGTCAGACATTAGATGATCAGAGCAAGTCTGTTGTAATAATTGATGAAAAAATAACTCAAAGAAATCCTCAGCTGTCGGTAAATACAGGTCTCGGGTTATCCTACCCAATCTACAAAGATCTTAAACTGTACGGTAAAATTGGAGGTGCTTACTACTTTGACGCTAAGAATGAATTTAAAACAATTTACTCAGACAGAAAAATCGTGATGGATTTGAGTCTGGGTCTCAGATATGAATTCAAGTAAATAACTAAATACAGAAAATGTAATGAAAAAATCAATTCTTTTTTTGACTTTAATCGTGACTGCACTCTTTATGACATCATGTCTAGGAGAGGTTAGCAATAATTATTCAGACACAACTTTTGTTTATATAGAAAGTGATGATGTTGGTACTGTTTTTGGCAAAACTTTCTCAATCTATTCACCAGCAAGAATTATCACTTCAAGTAATATGGCTATGATGATGCCGGGTACTTTTAAAATAATGAGCTACAGTTGGGATGAACAGAATGGTACCAAGCCATTAAGTGTAGGTGGTCAGACTATCAATGCAGATTTAGTGCAAATAACCAGTGATGTTATTGATGTACGTCAGACTATGCTAAGAATGAGTCAGTTGCCGGAAATAGAAAATCCAAAAGAGTTTCTTGAAATAGCTCCTCCATTATATGCGGATTCTCGTGAATTCATGGATGACAACTGGATATTTCAATATTCTTATGAAGTGCCAAAAGGACAATCAGCTTATGTTGAATTTTACAAAAGGGATGATGATCCAGATAGCGATGAAATAAAAATTGATCTGAATATAACATATACAGGCACTGCTGATGGTGCTACACTTGAAAAGAAAACAGATTTTCTGGCTGTTGATATGTCACAATTGAGATCAATGTACGAAGGTACTAGCAGTACTGAAACTAAGAAGCTTAACATCAAATTCATATATCACCAAAAAGATCGTAATGAACCGGTCGAATCACAGATATATACGCTCACTGTGAAAAAGTGATATTTATAGATTTTATTTCGACATAAATTAAAAGACAGCAGTACTTTATATGAGTGCTGCTGTTTTTTGATTGAAAATAACTACCTTTGCTCTCCAAAATTGTTTAGAAATGTGGAGAGAAATTTTAGTAATAATCACACAACTTATTGTAGCTTCTCCAAAAGCCTGGAAAGATATTAATAGGGAAAAGAGGACTTATAACGAGTTTCTTAACCGTTTTCTGCATCCGCTTTTTGGAATAATAGCACTAACTTCATTTATAGGGGGATTGTGGATTTCACAAGATGGTAATATGGAAAGTGCATTAAAGAACTCTATAATAAGCATTGTTGCAGTTTACGGAGGTTATTTTATTGCATCTTATGCGATAAATGATCTTGCACCAAGATTTGGTTTGGAGAAAAACCTGTCAATGTATCAGAAATTTGTCGGTTTTGCTTCAGCTGTGATTTATTTGTTGTATATTGTTATTCCCTTTTTTCCCGGTTTTATTATTTTATGGGTATGTGCACTATATACTATTCACCTGGTGTATACCGGAGCTCAGAGTTTTATCTTGATAAAAGAGGATAGACTTACAAATTTCACTCTTATTGCTTCAGCATTGATAATTCTTGCACCGGCTACTATTCATCAGCTTTTTTCCATAACAATTAAATAATGAATCAGCCTCAAATAAATATAAAAAACAAGCGAGCCACATTCGATTATGAATTGCTGGAAATGTTTACAGCAGGAATCGTTCTTACAGGTACGGAGATCAAGTCGATTCGTCTCGGTAAGGCAAGCCTGGTAGATACTTACTGCCAGTTTGAGGGCTCTGGTTTGTGGGTTCGTAATATGAACATTTCGCCATATTTTTATGGAACATATAATAATCATGATTCACGTAGGGATCGCAAACTGTTGCTGAATAAAAACGAACTGCGTAAAATAAGGAGGCTTACAAAAGAAACAGGTTACACGATTATACCTGTAAGATTGTTTATAAATGAAAAGGGATTGGCCAAAATTGTAATTGCTGTTGCCAGAGGTAAGAAACAGTATGACAAGCGTCAGTCATTGAGAGAGAAAGAGGATAAACGTACTATGGACAGAATGTTTAAGAAGTAATTGTTCTCTTTTCAAGTTATCAGTAAATTAGGTTATCATTTAGTTAGGTTATCATTTCGTAAGTTTGTACTTTCTATATAATATGAATTTTAAAAAATATATTTTGGTGCCGGCCATGAAGAAGTCCGGTGCCACCACTTTGTGGCTGCTGAAAATTATCCTGCCAATCTCTCTTGTTGTCAGGTTTTTAGGATATTTTGGTGTACTTGAATTTTTAGCTGGATTTCTTGATCCCGTTTTTATGAATCTGGGACTTCCGGGAAGTACTGCTATCATTTTTATAACATCTGTTTTTCTTCCTCTTTATGCACCATTGGCGATTATAACTTCTATGAGTTTGACGTTAAGAGAACTCACTATTCTTGCTCTCATGTGTCAGATTGCTCATAACTTGCCTGTTGAGAGTGCTGTTCAGGCAAAAACAGGAACTACATTCTGGGGAATGACAACACTGCGAATCACAATGAGTATATTAACAGGTTATATACTTAATGTAATATTGCCGGCTGATATGGGAATGCCCCTGTTTGTGCAGTCAGATGTAGTTGTTATTGATTCAATCGGTATGCTTTTGCTAATATGGATTAAAAGTTCACTTAAAATCTCAATATTGATTACAGTTGTAATTTTCTCACTTAATCTGTTATATAATCTTTTACATGCTTTCAAGCTTATTCCAAAGCTGAGCAAGGGAGTTGAGCCATTGTTGAAGTTTTTTGGACTCTCGGCAAATACCGGCTTTCTATGGCTGATTGGTTATATCGTAGGGGTGGCTTATGGTGGTGCTCTTATGATGGATCAGTTGAAAGATGGGAGAGTTACGCAAGAAGAGGCTAATCTGCTGAACCATCATCTTGCTGTATCTCACTCTGCTATTGAAGATAATCTGTTGTTTGTTGCTCTGGGTGTGTCGATCTGGTGGATATTGGGCGTAAGGTTTGCATTAGCATGGGTAGTTGTATGGTCCCGACGACTAATAATAAGGTTATCAAGTAGGAAGAAAGTCAATTATAATGCTTATTTTTGAATTTATATACTCTAAAAAAACAGGCTTATGTCTGTTTATACATTAAATGGAAAATATATTTTAATGGATGAGTATGCAAAATAAGTAAATAGAGTAAAGATGAAATTGGAAAACTTATTATCCGATCGCATATTGATACTGGATGGTGCGATGGGAACAATGATACAGAGATATAATCTCACTGAAGAGGATTTCAGAGGTGATAGGTTCAGGGATTTTGATGTACTGTTGAAAGGTAACAACGACCTGCTCTCAATTACACGGCCTGATGTGATTAGTGAGATACATCGTGAGTATTTGGCAGCAGGAGCTGATATTATTGAAACAAATACATTTAATTCGACATCAATCTCAATGCAGGATTACAAGATGAGTCATCTTGCAGGTGAGATTAACAGGGCTGCTGTGAAATTAGCCAGGGAGGCGGCAGACGAGTTTACAAAACTTACACCAGAAAAACCTCGTTTTGTTGCAGGTTCGATAGGACCTACTAATAAAACAGCGTCAATGAGTCCGCGTGTTGAAGAGCCTATGTATCGAGCTGCCACTTTTGACCACTTTAAGTCTGCATATAAAGAACAGATTTTTGCGCTTGTGGAGGGTGGTGCAGACCTGCTGCTTATTGAAACTATTTTTGATACTCTTAATGCCAAAGCTGCAATTTTTGCTGCTGAGGAAGTTGCTGCTGAAACAGGGATCAATACTCCTATAATGCTTTCAGTAACACTTTCGGATAAGGCTGGAAGAACCTTATCCGGACAGACACTTGGTGCTTTTGTTGCGTCTGTAAGTCACGCCAACCCTCTACTGATTGGCTTAAACTGTTCTCTGGGTGCAGCAGAGCTCAAACCTTATGTCAAAGAATTGGGTAAAGCAGCTCCATTCTATATATCAACATATCCAAATGCAGGCTTGCCAAATCAACTGGGAGAGTATGATGAGACTCCCGAAAAGATGGCTTCACAGATAAGAGAATTTATAGATGAGAGACTGATCAATGTCGTAGGCGGATGCTGTGGTACAACACCTGAGCATATTTCAAAATATGTTGATCTGGTTAAAGGCGCTATTCCTCACGAGAGATCCAAACCGTCTGAATATATGCAACTTTCCGGATTAGAGATGCTTGAGGTTTCTCCTCAAATAAATTTTCTAAATATTGGAGAGAGATGTAATGTTGCAGGTTCGCGAAAATTCCTGAGACTCATCAAAGAGCAAAAGTATGAAGAGGCCCTTGATATTGCACGCAAGCAGGTAGAGGATGGAGCACAGGTACTTGATATAAATATGGATGAGGGTTTGCTGGATGGCGTTAAAGAGATGACTAATTTCCTTAATATGCTTGCTTCCGATCCCGATGTTTCAAGAGTACCAATAATGATTGATTCATCCGACTGGAATGTACTTGAGGCTGGATTGAAATGTGTCCAGGGTAAACCAATCTTAAACTCTATCTCATTAAAAAATGGTGAAGTGGAGTTTCTGAGACAGGCAAAACTAGCACAGATGTATGGTGCAGCAGTAGTTGTTATGGCATTTGATGAAACGGGTCAGGCCGCCAGTTACGAGCGACGTATAGAAATTTGTGAACGTGCATACAGATTACTCACAGAGAATGGATTTGACCCTAAAGATATAATCTTTGATCCAAATATTCTGGCAATTGCCACAGGTATGGATGAGCATAAGAACTATGCAGTGGATTTTATTGAATCTGTTACCTGGATAAAAGAGAATCTGCCACATGCTAAAGTTAGTGGAGGAGTCAGTAATCTCTCGTTCTCATTCAGAGGGAATGACTATATACGTGAATTGATGCACTCAGCATTTCTTTATCATGCTATAAATGCAGGTCTCGACATGGGAATAGTTAACCCATCACAATCTGTTATTTATGAGGATATTCCTGAAAATGAGAAGCAGCTTGTAGAGGATGTTATATTCAACAGGAGTGATGATGCTACCGAACGGTTAATGGCTTATGCTGAGAAAATTAAAAAAGATAAATCAACTGATACTGAACAAGCTAAAAGCGAAGAGTGGCGCAACTATACTCTTGATGAAAGATTAAGTTATGCTCTTGTAAAGGGTATCAGTGATCACATGGAGGAGGATCTTGCAGAAGCTCTAAGAATATACCCCCGAGCTGTGGATATTATCGATAAACCACTGATGGAGGGTATGAATCGTGTAGGAGATCTGTTTGGTGCAGGTAAAATGTTTCTCCCTCAGGTTGTTAAGGCAGCAAGAGCTATGAAGAAGGCTGTATCAATTTTACAGCCGGTGCTTGAAGCAGAAAAATCAACTGAAGAATCAAATAAAGCAGGAAAGATTTTACTTGCTACTGTAAAAGGTGATGTTCATGACATAGGGAAGAATATTGTTTCAATTGTATTGTCATGTAATAATTATGATATTATAGATCTTGGAGTAATGGTACCTCCTGAAAAGATTATTGAGACAATAAAAAAAGAAAAGCCCGATATTGTTGGGTTGAGTGGACTGATTACTCCATCACTTGGCGAAATGGGTGTAGTCGCTGAAGAGATGCAGAAAGCAGGCTTAAATATACCTTTGCTGATTGGTGGTGCTACAACCTCTAAGCTGCATACTGCACTCAAGATTGAACCTAAATATAGTGGACCGGTAGTTTATGTGAAAGATGCTTCACAGGCTCCCTCAGCGGTGGCTAATCTGATGAATAGAGAGAGCAGGCAGGAGTATATTGAAAAAGTTAAGGAGGAGTATGAGCGACTCAGAGAGAATTATTCACAAAAAGAAGTTGAGCTGGTCACGATTGATGAGGCAAGAGAGAATGCTTATAAAATCGACTGGAACTCTTTTGAGTCTTACAAGCCTAATAGTCTTGGCCGCATAAAATTGGATAAAATAAATATCGCTGAAATAATTCCATGGTTGGATTGGAAGTTTCTGTTTCCTGCATGGAATCTCTCAGCACGCTTTCATACAATTACAAGGATTGGTAAGAGTGATGAAGAGAGAGCTAAATGGATTGAAAGTTTCAGGGAGGATGACCGTGAAAAAGGAAAAGAAGCTATCAAGCTATATGACGATGCTGTAGAAATGCTGAATAAATTTGTATCAGATGATGTGGATTACATAAGGGCTGTATTTGGGATTTATGAAGCATACAGTGATAATGATACTATTTATGTTAAAGGTGATGCTAAAGGAGATTATACTGCATTCCCTTTCCTGCGTCAACAGAAAAAGTCAAGAAAGAATGAATATTATTGCCTGAGTGATTTTACTGCACCACTTGAATCAGGCAAGAAGGATTATATAGGAGCTTTTGCTGTAACTGCAGGCTTTGGAGCCGATGATCAGCTTGAGAGATATAGTGTCGAAGGAGATGAGTACAATGGACTGCTTATGAAGTCTCTTCTCGACAGATTAGCCGAGGCAGCAACAGAGTGGTTGCATGCAAAAGTTCGTCGTGAGTACTGGGGCTACGCCAGTGATGAGGATCTTACAATAGATGAAATGCTTGCTGTAAGGTTCCAGGGTATTCGTCCTGCTGTTGGATATCCATCTATTCCGGATCAGACTACCAATTTTACATTGCATGATCTTCTTTCAACAGAAGAGATTGGTATAAAACTCACTGAGAATGGTGTTATGCATCCAAATGCATCAGTTAGCGGACTCTTCTTTTCACATCCTCAATCTAAATATTTTGGAATTGGTGAAATTGATGAGGCTCAGATGGTGGATTATGCGAATAGAAAAAAGAAGAATCCCGATGAGATCAGAAAATTCCTTATGGCCAATTTAGTTTAAAGTATATTCTTGCATAATAGAAATATAGCGTTTTCAGGAGTTGTTGTAAACAAAGAGAAAGAGTGTTGAGTTAATTGGATTATAAATATGAAGAGAATACTCAACTCTAAAAAAATATCAATTTTGCTCAAATGGAGTGTACTTAATTTAAGTATCTTTGCAATTTAGAATTCTTGTAAATTAATCTTCTAAATTTAAAAACTACAAATGCGCAGTTTTGGCAGTGATAATAATTCGGGAGTTGATCATCGCATAATGGAAGCTCTATCAAAAGCAAATGTTGATCATACGATTGCATACGGGGATGATAAGTGGACACAAGAGGCATCTGAAGTTATTAGCGAACTCCTGGGAAATAAAGATGTAAATTCATATTTTGTATTTAATGGTACCGGTGCTAATGTTGTTGCACTGCAGGCATGCACACTTCCATTCCATTCCATAATTTGTGCATCCACCGCACACATTGCAGTTGATGAGTGCGGTGCACCTGTTAAATTAACCGGGGCTTCACTTAAGGAGGTTCCTACGCCTGATGGCAAACTTACCCCTGAATTGGTTAAACCATACTTGCATGGATTTGGATTTGAACATCACTCACAACCTAAAGTTATAGCTATTTCACAAACAACTGAGTTGGGTACTGCATATACTATTGATGAGATTAAGTCTTTAGCGGAACTAGCACATGATAACGATATGTATCTGTTTGTAGATGGTACACGTATTGCTAATGCATGTGCTTTCATAAATACTGGCCTCAAGGAGATGACTGTTGACTGCGGAGTTGATATATTTACTATCGGAGGCACAAAAAATGGATTAATGTTTGGTGAAGCGTTAGTATCTTTACGTAAAGAGCTGTCCGAAAATATTAAATATTACAGGAAACAGACTACCCAACTTTATTCAAAAATGAGATATATATCGGCACAGTTTATTCCGTATCTGAAAGAGAATATTTGGTTGGAGAACGCCAGGAAGTCAAATAGTGCAGCACAAATACTGTCATCTGAAATGGCGAAGATTAAAGGTGTTGAGATAACACAGCCTGTTGAGTCTAACGCTATATTTTTTATTCTGCCTAAAGAAATTACCGATAAGTTGCGTGAACGCTATTTTTTCTATGACTGGGATGAAAGACGTAACGAAATGCGATTAGTATGCTCTTGGGATACCACCAATGATGATATTTATGATTTTATTAAATACCTGAGAGAGATTACAGAAACTTATTAATGATCACTTACTACTCATATTCTATCTATGTTTGATTTTTTAGATGTATATCCCTGGTTATTACCATTTATAATTTTCCTTGGACGTGTAATTGACGTTTCACTTGGAACTCTTCGAATTATATTTGTTTCAAAAGGAGAGAAATATAAAGCACCAATTATAGGTTTTATAGAGGTGTTTATCTGGGTAATGGTTATTTCACAGGTACTCTCACGCGCAAACGATTTAGTCTCATATCTTTCATATGCAGCGGGCTATGCTACAGGTAACTATATTGGGATACTACTCGAAAATAGAATAGCTTATGGAATTGTCCTTTGCAGAATCTATACCCAGAAGAATGGGAACGCGTTGATTCAAACACTCAATAAATTAGACTTTGGAGCAACATTAACACACGGAAGTGGTTCTACAAATGAAGTGGATATTATTGAAACTGTTGTGGATAGGAAAGAACTGAAAACATTAGAGGCTACAATTAATAGTTTTGATAATAATAGTTTTTATGTTATTGAGGATGTACGTACAAAACAGAATGGTATTTTTCCTAAACGTAAATCCCTCCTGGATCGCTGGAGAATAGGAAAGTAGATTATTGTCTGCATAGCTAACAGTTTTCCGTAAGCTTAGCCTCTTGCCATATTTCTTCAAGCTCTTCAAGTGAAAGCTGATTCAATGATTTACCCATCTCCTTAACCTTTTTCTCCATATAATTAAATCGGTAAATGAATTTTTGGTTAGTTCTTTCCAGGGCATTGTCAGGATTTACTTTGTAGAGTCGTGCAGCATTTATGATGCTAAATATGAGATCACCAAATTCAGATTCGGTTTTATCAGCATCCATGCTATCTATCTCTTCTTTTAGTTCAAGCATTTCCTCTTTCACCTTCTCCCATACATCCTGACGTTGTTGCCAGTCGAATCCCGAATTGCGTGCCTTATCCTGTATCCGATAAGCTTTAACAAGTGAAGGTAATGCCGAAGGAACACCCTCGAGAACAGTCTTATTGCCTCCTTTTTCTTTTAGTTTAATCTGTTCCCAAGATTGCTCAACTTTACTTGCAGAATCTATATTTATATCACCAAATACGTGAGGGTGTCTGAAGATAAGTTTGTCTGAAATAGCATTACATACATCAGCTACGTCAAATTCTTTTTTCTCTTCACCTATTTTAGAGTAGAATACAATATGAAGAAGCAGGTCACCAAGTTCCTTTTTTATCTCATCATTGTCATTGTTGATGATCGCTTCAGCCAGCTCGTAGGTTTCCTCAATTGTATTTGCACGCAGGCTTTCATTGGTCTGTTTGTTATCCCATGGACATTTCTCACGAAGTTCGTCCATAATATCAAGTAGTCTCCCGAAAGCTTCAAGCTTCTCTTGTCTGCTGTTCATTATTGTATTGTACTAATCTTGGGTGTCTTAATGAATTTAACTCTAATCTTTTATGGTTTACTTTTCAAAGTTTCTTAGTCCTGTTTGAAGAAATTCCACATATTTATCTACACTCTCATCATATGCATGTGCAGGAGAAAGCGGTTTTCCCTGATGATCCAACACCACATAATAGGGCTGTGATTGTATACCAAATTTATAACGTTGAAGGTAACTCCATTTGTCGCCGACCGTTCTCAAACGCGTTTTTTTGCCGGCATCATCAACCTCAATCACCTCTGGTAGTCTGGTTCTCTCATCTACCATTAAAACAATAAACACAAACTCTTCCTCAATAAGGTTCTTCACTCTATCTTCGGCAAGAACTGTTGCGTCCATCTTATGGCAGTTTACACAGCCATGACCACCAAACTCAAGAAGTACAGGCTTCCCTTCACGTGCGGCATATGCCATACCTGCTTCATAATCATCAAATATCAGCCCTTTTGATTCACCGGTTAGATTAAAATCAAGTGTTGATAAAGGGGGTGCAATTGCACTAAGCGGTTTAAGTGGAGCACCCCATAATCCCGGTACCATATAAACAGCAAAAGCAAATGATAACATTGCGAGAATCAACCTGGTAAGTGATACATTATTAATATCGCTATCTCCCTTAAGTTTGATTTTTCCTAGCAAGTACACTCCAAGTACCACAAATAGTACTATCCATATGGCAAGGAATATATCTCTGTCCAGCAAGCCCCAGCCACTTGAGAGGTCGGCCACCGATAGGAATTTAAGTGATACAGCAAGTACTATGAATCCAAGCACAACCTTAACAGTGTTGAGCCAACTTCCTGATTTGGGAAGTGTTTTCAACCATGATGGGAATATGGCAAATAGTGTAAAAGGAATGGATAATGCTAGTGCAAATCCAAACATACCAACTGTTGGTGCCATCAGGTTGCCGTGAGTAGCAGCATCTACAAGCAACCATCCTATTATTGGACCTGTACATGAAAATGATACCAGTGCCAGGGTGAATGCCATAAAGAATAGACTCAGAAATCCCTTTGAGCTGTCAACTTTACTATCCATCTTGTTTGTCCACGATGCAGGTAAAACCAGCTCAAATGCCCCCATGAATGAAAATGCAAAAGTGATAAGCAGAGCAAAGAAGATCAAGTTGAATATCGGACTGGTAGCCAGGTTATTTAAAGCACTTGCCCCAAATATTGCGGTAATTAGAAGTCCTAATGTTACGTAGATTATTATTATTGAAAGTCCATAAATGCTGGCATCCTGAATTGCTTTTCTACGGCTTTTCTTATTTCTGTTCAAGAAAAAGCTTACTGTAATTGGTATCATTGGCCAGACGCATGGAGTAAGAAGGGCAGCGAATCCCCAAATAAGACCTTTTAGGAAAATACTAATCAAAGATGCATTTGCTAGATCTTCTCCATCGCTTAATTCTTGTAACTCCTCAATTACAGGGGTCCACAGCAGATCTCTGTCGACAGATTCCAATGTTACATTTGATCTGGCAGATTCATTTCCTGATATTGATCCTGCATCATTAATATCCGCAGTTTCATTTCCGGTAACAACTTCATTTTGGTTTCCACTAACATCATCTGATGAGGTTGCAGTTATTACTAATGTGGCAGGAAGATTTGAACCTGTAAATGAGAAATCTACAGGTAGGGGAGGTGTACAGGTCTGATCGTTACAAGCCTGAGCTCGTACATTTCCAATTACTGAAAATGAGCTTTTGTCTGTCACCTTAAGTTTCTGGGCAAAAGTAACGCTGTTAGTAAAAGATCCGATCTCCATCATGAAAATCTCATCAAACTTTACTTTTGCTTTTTTATCAATAGACTTGAACTCTCCAACAGGAACAGCACCTTTAATCTCATCAAACTCAATCATTGTTGGATTTGGTCCCCCTTCGGGTATATTGGTGTCGTACATATACCAGCCCTGTTCAACAGTAGCTTTTGCTAATATATTAATCTCTCCGTTTCCAGCATCTGAAAGAGTAAAATCCCAGGATATTGGATTCTGTGCGTGTAAAATAACAGAAGAAAGGAGAATTAAGACTCCAATACTGAATAATCTGCGTGCTATTTTTTTCATCTTTTATCTATTATTGTATTCTTTTCGGACTAACAAAGTTAATGAACAGATGTTTATTTCCTAAATTTATTTGAGTTATTAAAAAAGTGGATTGAGCTAAAGCAGTGCACAATCGGGAAGTATAACTGATAGAAATTATTTATTAATAATAATATCCAGAACAACTTTATCAGTCTCTGACATGCCATTGTTACCTATCAGCGCCAGGTTTCTTATTGTCTGATCAATATCCTGATCAATAATCCCCTCCAGAGGCGAAGCTACACCATCCTCAATGGCCATCAGGGCTGAGAGTGTTGCAGTAGATACTCCACTGGCTATTTTTAATGCACAGCTGGGTTTAGCTCCATCACAAATCATTCCTGTAATGTTTGCTATCATATTTTTTGCTGCAAATGTTATCTGATTATAATTTCCACCCATTAGATAGGTGATTCCGCAACTGGATCCTGTTGATGCTACAACGCAACCGCAAAGTGCCGATAATCTGCCAATATGTTGTTTGATATAAATCATAGAGAGATTACTAAGAATAAGTGCTCTTATAAGCTGTTCGTCAGAAGCACCGGTATTCTCAGCGAAAGTTAGTACAGGTAAAGTCGCAGCTATACCCTGATTACCACTTCCGCTGTTACTCATAACAGGCACCATTGCACCGGCCATCCTTACATCACATGCACCAGCTGTAGATGATACCATCCTGCTATGCAGGTTGTCCCCAAATATTCTCTGTCCTGTTTCACCCTTAATGTTCTTAGATACATTATGGCCAAATTGTCCATTATACGACCTTTCAGCAGCCCTTTTATTCATTCTTGCAGCATCGAGTATAAACTCCAGTTCATCAATTGGAGATTCTGTCGCATAGAGGTATATTTTCCTAAAACTTAGCTGAGGTCTGTTTTTTAGATTCTCTTTTGAGTCTGTATCGTTTTTATAGAGAGTTTTTCCATTCAGTTCAATGTGTGAAAAAAAAGTGTGATTACCGGTTATTGTTGCGACAGACCTGTTTTCTTTGTTAATGCAATGAACCTCAATATATAACTTCTCAGAGATATTATCCTTTAAATTTATATTGATTATTTTGTCATTGATAAACTTTTTGCCTCGTTCCACATCTTCATGAGAAATATTATCAAGCAGCTCTAAACCCTTTTCAGATTTACCAATTAACGCACCCAGAGCAATAGCAATAGGCAACCCATTCATACCTGTACCAGGTATGCCAACACCCATAGCGTTTTTGATTATGTTTGCACTTAAGTGAACATCAATCTTATCCGGTATTTCACCTAAAACTTCTGTAGCTCTTGCTGTGCATAAGGAAACAGCAATTGGTTCAGTGCAGCCAACTGCCGGAATTATCTCCTGTTGCATCAGTAATTTTATCTCTGTTCTTTCTTTATCTGCTAACACTTTGGTGGTTATTTAAAATTTTAAGGGACAAAGATACATAAATTTGAACGCAAAAAACCGGTCTTTTAACTGTTGTAAAACAAGACCGGTTTATTTTTATATGCAATTTAATTATTGCTCTGAATTTACATTATGCCAGCTTTTTCATATGAGATGCCTAAAGCGTCTGCTACACCTCTTCCGTAAGCAGGATCAGCTTTATAGCAATTGCCAATGTGACGTATTTTAATTATTTCATCACTATCTCCCATATTGCGGGCAGTATTTTCAAATAATCTCTGCTGCTCTTCCGGGTTCATAAGTCGGAACAACTTACCTGGCTGTTCATAATAATTGTCGTCATCAGCACGGAAATCCCAACGCTTGATATCTCCATTTACCTTCTGAACCGGTTCGTCATGTTCGGGTTGTTCACGCCATACATTATAGCTGTTTGGTTCATAATGCAATGTAGCTCCATGGTTCCCATCAACACGCATCTGTCCGTCACGGTGGAATGAGTTGTATCGCTCTTTCACACCTTTAGGCTGATTAACAGGTATCTGATGATGATTTACACCAAGTCTGTATCTTTGAGCATCTCCATAAGAGAAGAGTCTTCCCTGAAGCATTTTATCTGGAGAGAACCCGATTCCGGGAACAACATTTGCCGGATTAAAAGCTGCCTGTTCAACATCCTGGAAATAGTTGTCAGGGTTGCGGTTAAGTTCAAATTCACCTACAGGGATAAGAGGGAAATCACCTTTATACCACACTTTTGTCAAATCAAACGGATTGAAAGGCATTTTCTCAGCCTGATCTTCAGTCATAACCTGAATATACATTTTCCATTTTGGGAAGTTGCCATTACCAATTGCTTCAAACAGGTCGCGTTGATGACTTTCGCGGTCTTTTCCTATAAGCTCTTCTGCTTCTGCATCTGTAAGATTCTCTATTCCCTGTTGTGTAACAAAATGGAATTTAACCCAGTGACGCACATTGTCAACATTAATGAAGCTGAAAGTGTGGCTTCCAAAGCCATGCATGTGACGATAACTGCGAGGTATTCCTCTGTCACTCATTGTTATTGTAACCTGATGAAGCGCTTCGGGCAGACTAGACCAGAAGTCCCAATTGTTATTAGGGCTTCTCAGATTTGTATAGGGATCTCTTTTAACAGCGTGGTTTAGGTCAGGGAACTTAAGAGGATCCCTGAAGAAGAATACAGGTGTATTATTACCAACTAAATCCCAGTTGCCCTCTTCTGTGTAAAATTTCATTGCAAACCCTCTGATATCTCTTTCAGCATCTGCTGCACCTCTTTCTCCGGCTACTGTTGAAAAACGAACAAACATTTCTGTCTGTTTCCCAATCTCTGAAAATATCTTCGCCTTAGTGTATTGCGTAATATCATGTGTAACGGTAAATGTACCATATGCACCTGATCCTTTGGCATGCATTCTTCTTTCAGGTATTACCTCTCTGTCAAAATGTGCCAGTTTCTCTAAAAACCATACATCCTGCAGCATCATTGGGCCGCGAGGTCCTGCTGTCATCGCATCCTGATTATTACCCACCGGAGCTCCTGCAACAGTAGTCATTTTCATCTGGTTTTTTTTGTCTTTCTGTTTTTTAATCTCTTCTGCATTCATATAAAATAATTTTAGTGGTGATTGGTTACTCTGTATTTAGTAGATTATCAAGTGAATAAACATGCTTAAGAATACTCACTCTCTGAAGTGTTATTTTCAGGTTTTTATTATTTTAAACTCTTTATTATTTGGTTTGTGTCTAGTTGTTTTGGTAAAGTATTTATTAAATGGCATTAATTATCTGATAAGATTCATTATTATTTTATAACAGTGCAAATAATCAAACGTTCATTTTTATTAAATAATATATTTTGAAAACATCTTGGGCTTTTATATTTGTTATCTTTGTAATAAAGTAAATCACCCTCTAAATATACATATTTTTTAGCAAAAACCTATATAAATGGAGAAACAGAAAAGGAAACCGGCGGTTAAAGTAATCGAGAAAACAGTAGTAGCACCCGATATTGGTAAATTACCACCACAGGCAAGAGAGCTTGAAGAGGCAGTACTAGGTGCGTTGATGCTTGAAAAGGATTCTTATTCAATAGTAGGTGAAATACTCAAGCCTGAAAGTTTTTATGATCCTGTTCATCAGATAATTTATGGAGCTATTCAAGGCCTGTCGATGCAACAGAAACCTGTTGATGTTCTTACTGTGGTTGAAGAACTCAAGCGGCGTGGTGAACTTGAGGCTGCTGGCGGACCTGTTTATATAGCAGAGCTTTCAGAGAAAGTTGCCTCTGCAGCTCATATCGAGTATCATGCAAGAATTATAGCACAAAAATATCTTGCACGCGAACTGATCTCATTCTCATCGGATGTTTCACAAAATGCATTTGATGAGACTGTCGATGTGGATGACCTTATGCAGGAGGCTGAAGGTAAACTGTTCGAAATATCACAGCGTAATGTAAAAAAAGATGTAATACAGATCAATCCGGTTATTAAAGAGGCAATGGAGAATATCCAGATTGCTGCAAATCGCAAGGATGGAATGAGTGGTCTCCCAACCGGATTTAAGGAATTGGACAAGCTTACATCAGGATGGCAGAATTCAGATTTGGTTATTATTGCTGCCCGTCCTGCAATGGGTAAAACGGCATTGGTGCTTTCTATGGCAAAAAACATTGCTCTTGATTATCAACAGCCGATAGCTATATTCTCACTTGAGATGTCAAATGTACAGCTGGTTAACAGGTTGATAGTAAATGTTTGTCAGATTAAAGGGGAGAGTATTAAAAGCGGTAGACTTAGTGATGATGAGTGGGAACGACTTGATAAAAACCATAAACTTCTTTATAATGCTCCTATTTATATTGATGATACACCAAGTCTTTCAGTATTTGAGCTCCGCACAAAAGCAAGACGTCTTGTACGTGAGCATAAAATCAGAGCAATCATTATTGACTACCTTCAGTTGATGAATGCAAGTGGCATGAATTTTGGCAGTCGTGAACAGGAGGTAAGTATGATATCCCGATCACTTAAAGGATTGGCAAAAGAACTCAATATTCCTATACTTGCACTATCTCAGCTTAACCGTGGTGTTGAGTCAAGGGTTGGAACAGAAAGGAAGCGACCACAGCTTTCAGACCTTCGTGAATCGGGAGCGATTGAACAGGATGCTGATATTGTATGTTTTATTCACCGACCCGAATATTATCGTATTACAGAAGATGAGATGGGTAATTCTCTGGTTGGTATAGCGGAAATAATTGTGGCAAAACATCGTAATGGTCCCACCGGTATTGCAAATATGCGTTTTGACGGTGAGTATGCTCGATTCCAGAATCTGGATGATTATGCAGTAGGCAGAAATTATGTAGAGCTACCCTCTAAAATGAATAAATCATTCAAGCCTAATGAATCGGTAGAATACAATAATTCAACCGGCAATGCACTAAGTGATGAGCCGCTGCCATTTTAATCAACAGCCTATATTTTTAAGTATATAACTGAAAAATAGAAATATAATAGTGTTAAAATAGCTCTAATTACTGTAAAACAATTGTAACTCAGAGCGACTAGAGCTGATTTTTGAATAATATTAGTACTTTTGTGAGTGTTTTTTCAGAACAGTTTTATAATTAAGATAGATAAATAATGATTGATTCTCTTAGGTTTAGCAAATTATTGGCAATTGTAGTTCTGTTTTTATTAGGGATACAGTCTCTGAATTCTCAGGGAATGCCGTATGAAACCGTAACCGTTGATGGGAAATCATATTACAAATATAAAGTACAGCCGGGAGAGGGTTTGTATTCTATTTCCCGCACCTTTTCCGTAACTGTTGCAGATTTATTAAGAAGTAACCCCAATGCAAACCAGGGTTTGCAGAATGGACAGGAGCTACTTATACCAATAACAAATGAAAACCTTCAGTCTCAGTTCAGCACTTCCGAGAATAATTCTGTTGGATCTGTAGCTCAATCCATAGATCAGACATCACCGATAGATCAGAATAAAAATTTCAGACATACTGTTGTAAAAGGTGAGACTGTTTTCAGTATTTCGCAGATGTATAATACTACAGTGGATGAAATTTATCGACTAAATCCAGATGCAAGAGAGTCAATTTCTATAGGTCAGGTACTGATACTCCCTCAAAGAAGGGTGATCAGTGAAGTAAAGGAGGAAAACTACCGCTATCACACAATTCTACCAAAAGAGACACTCTACTCTGTATCAAGAACATATTCATTGAGACCTGAGGATGTGATTACTGCAAATCCGGGACTGACGGTGGAGACTTTCCAAATAGGAAGAACTATACGTATCCCATTTTTTGAGTCATATGAGGTGGTAATTCCATATGAAGCACAAACATCAGATATTATTCACAAAGTAAGCAGAGGTGAAACACTTTATAGTATCTCACGACAGTATAATGTCCCTGTTGGAGAAATAGAGGCCAAAAATCCTATGCTGGCTGGTGGACTAAAGACAAATATGGAGCTGATTATTCCTGTTAAAAAGAGTTCACTTGAAGGTACAACTCAAAGATTGGAAAACGAAGTAAACAGGCTGCTTGTTCAAAGAAAAGGTCCTCAAAGAGTGGATATCATTAAAGTTGGTCTTCTATTGCCGTTTCTCGACGAAGCCGGTGGTGCCCACATTCGCCTGCAGGAGTATTATGAAGGCTTCCTTTTGGCTGTTGAGGAATTGAAAAACAGAGGTACAGATCTGGAGCTTTATGTATTTGAGATTGGTAAAGGAAGTGATACAAAAAAACTTGAAAGTCTTCTTCAAACACTTGAAATGCAATCACTGAATCTGATAATAGGCGGAGTGAGTGATGCACAGATAAGAACTCTTTCAGACTTCTCAAAAGCAAATAACATAAAATATGTTGTTCCTTTTTCTCAAAGTAATGGAGAGGTGTTAAACAATGGGAATATTTTTCAGGTAAATCCTTTGCAAAAGTCAATCAACGACAATGCTTCTGAGTTGTTTGTGGAGACTTTCAGAAATGCAAATATTATATTCGTAAGTGGAGGACAGAATGATAAAATGGAGTTGCTTTCTCAGATTCAGATTAATTTGAGAAATAACAATATTAGGTACGAAACTATAAGTATTACAAGCACTCTGGAGACTTCAATACTGGCTTTACTAAGCAAAACGAAAGAGAATATTATTATTCCTACCAGCGGTGACTCAAACACCTTGAGGAGAGTAATCGATGAATTGAAAAAAGTTCAGGAAACTGATTCTGAATATGTGTTCAGACTATTTGGCTATCCTGAATGGCAGACCTACTCAAATTTAATTCGTGAATATCATCATTTTGGAACATATATTTACAGTCCTTTCTTTGTAGACAATAATAACCCTGCAACAAAAGCATTTACCGAGAGGTTTCATAAATGGTATGGAAGGAACTTACTCGATACTAATCCCGGTTACGGAATGTGGGGATATGATACAGGGATGTTCTTCCTGACGGCACTGGACAGATATGGTGTTAACTTTGAACAGCAGGTTGATAACGTTCGTGTTAATACTTTGCAGTTCCCATTTAACTTTAAAAGATTAAATAACTGGGGAGGATTCATAAATTCCGGTATATATCTTATAAATTATGATACGAACGGAAGAATTGTAAAAATGGATAAAAGCAGATGAAACGAATATTATTCATCTTTCTTACGTTAGCACTACTTATCTCTGATAATCTTTTTGCTCAAAGAGATAACTTTCTGGGTGAGTTTTATTTTGGTGCAGGAGCAAGTGCTCTTGCTACAAGGGTTGATTTTTTACCTTCTGTTCCTCAGACTTTGAAAATTGGAGTTTCAGGTGGTATTGCTGCAAAATATGTTTCACAGAGGAACTTAGGTTTGATTGTGGAGGCTAACTATTCACAGAGAGGATGGGAGGAGGAGTTTGATCCCGAATCGGGTTTCTCATACAACAGAACCTTAAATTATATCGAAATTCCATTTATGACACATGTCTATTTTGGTAACAAAACACGTTTTATAATAAATGCCGGTCCCCAAATTAGCTATCTTTTATCTGAAAACCATGAAATGAGTCAGGCACTTAGCGATGATATAGATGCTCGCAGAGAGGCAAATCCAGATCGTACTATAGGTTATCAATACAACCCATTTAGCGAAATGCAAAAGGTGGATTACGGCTTAGTAGGGGGAATGGGTATTGAGATTCAAACAGGTATTGGGAACTTTGATTTAGAGGGAAGATACTATTTTGGATTAGGGGATATTTTCACCAGTCGCAGAAGCGAGAATGCCTATTTCGGACGATCTGCACACCGCTTGATAGAAGGGAAACTAACTTACTACATTAAAATCCGTTAATCATTTTATTTTTTAATAATAAAAATCATTGATTGTTTTGAACAAAAACATATGAATAAATGTTCATATATTAATAAAAAGTATTTAAGACTAAAACAAGATATGGAAATTGCTGAAATGAATAAAATTGTCAGGAAAATAGATCGCTCACAATTTGAAGAGGCTGCCTATATTCTCAAAGCTTTGGCACATGAAACCCGTCTATGTGTTATAATGCAGTTGACTCAGACAGAAGAGTTGTCTGTAAGTGAGTTGCGTGAAAAAATGGACTGTGAGCAATCATTGCTTTCACATCATCTTACAGATATGCGTGCAAAAGGTATTTTAAACTGCAGGAGAGAAGGGAAGAACAGTTTTTACTCTATCAGGGATAAAAGAGTTACTAACATGCTGAAATGCATGATGAGTTGTGATGGTTCAGACGGCAGCAATGATATTTCTCTGCATGGAGAATCAAATCGGAATTAATTTATTAACACGATAATTAATAATGAAAGACTTTTTTTTTAAACATTGGCTTAAAATTGCAGGGTTAGCTACAGGAGCGCTGGGCGGTTATCTCTATTATTTTTATGTGGGATGTGTAACAGGAACCTGTCCTATAACCTCAAATCCTTACAGAATGATATTGTATGGGGCTATAGTAGGTTACCTGCTGTTTGATATGTTTTCAGCAGATAAGACTAAAAATAAAATGATAGAGAGCAGAAAAGATGCAGATAATAACAAAAAAAATAGTGACATATGAAAATAAATAGAAATGGTATTCTTGTTTTTACCATTGCAATAGCTGCAGTACTAGCCGGTTGCAAAAATGATAATCAAAAAAAGAATTTAAATATTTCAGAAACAAACAGTATAAACAAAGAAAATAATATGACAACAACAGCAAAAACTATTCATTTAACAAGAGCTGACTTTTTAAAGAAAGTGGCAAATTTCGAAGAAACTCCCGACAAATGGGTATATCTGGGTGATAAACCCGCAATTATTGATTTTTATGCCGACTGGTGTGGTCCATGTAAGATGATTGCACCTATACTCGAAGAACTGGCAGAGGAGTATGATGGTCAGATTTATATCTATAAAGTAGATACTGAGGCTGAACAGCAGCTTGCAGCTGAATTTGGCATACGCAGTATTCCATCATTGCTTTTTGTTCCAATGGGTGAGGCGCCTCAAATGGCTCAGGGAGCACTTCCAAAAGATGCCTTCAAACAGGCTATTGAAGAGGTTTTACTTAAGAACTAATAGTATATTATTATGGAACAGATGTTTTATGAGAATAGCAGCAAATATGGTTTTGATGAAACTGTAAGCAAGCTTTCAGAGCTGATTGCTGAAGGAGGCTGGAGAGTAATACAGATTCTGGATTTACAGGAAATAATGAAAAAGAATGGTAAAGATGTTCTTCCTGTTAAGGTTATAGAGCTTTGTAATCCGGGATATGCATACCGGCTTTTGTCTGATAATAGCTTACGTCTGTACTCCAGTATGCTTCCCTGCAGAATTTCTGTATACGAAAAAGCAGATGGCTCAACCTATGTTTCACGAATGAACGCTGAGATGCTTTCTTCTCAAATAGGAGGTGTGGCTCAGAAGGTGATGACCGATGCATTTAAAGATGCGGAATCATTTATAAAGAAGGTTTCAGTAAATTAATTATATATTTTTACTATTGTAACTTTTTCGTGTTAAAGGGTGACTTATAATGTGTCACCCTTTATTTTTACATCAAACAGGTTATATTTATTAATTCAATTTTTTCAGTTAATTATATGCATATAATTAATTAAATCGTATATAAGCCGATAATAAACGGGTGACGGAGTAAGTAATATGAATATTGGCTCTTTTTTTGTACTTTTGTGCTTTAAAATCAGAGCAAAATAATGAAATCCAGAAAAGATTACGAGATAATGGCGCCCGCAGGCTCTTATGAGTCGCTTATGGCAGCTATACAGGGTGGGGCAGATTCAATATACTTTGGGATTGAGGGGTTGAATATGCGCTCCAAATCTTCAAACAATTTTACTATAGATGACCTACATAATATAGCTAAGATTTGCAGAGAGAATAATCTAAAAAGTTACCTTACTGTCAACACTATCATTTATAACAATGATATGGAGCTGATGCGCAAGATTGTTGATGCTGCAAAGAAGGCCAATTTATCTGCAATAATTGCAGCAGATGTAGCTGTGCTAATGTACGCTCGCTCTATTGGTGTTGAAGTTCATTTATCGACACAACTTAATATAACAAATACAGAATCACTTAAATTTTATGCTCAATTTGCCGATGTGGTAGTTCTGGCACGTGAACTAAATCTGGATCAGGTAGCGGCAATACATAAAGATATTGTTGAACAACAGATAAAAGGTCCGGGTGGCAATCTGATTCAAATTGAGATGTTTGCTCATGGAGCACTATGTATGGCTGTATCAGGTAAATGTTACCTTAGTCTGCATGAGAAAGATCTGTCAGCAAACAGAGGGCAGTGTAATCAGATCTGCCGCAGATCCTATATTGTTAAGGATAAAACAAGCGATATTGAGCTGGAGATAGATAATGAATATATTATGTCACCTAAGGATCTGAAGACTATTCATTTCATGAATAAGATGATGGATGCCGGAGTGAGGGTATTCAAGATTGAAGGGCGTGCAAGGGGACCGGAATATGTGCGTGTCGTGACAACCTGCTACAGAGAGGCTATTGAGTCTTATTGTAGTGATACATTTACTCAGGATAAGATTGATGTGTGGAATGAGAAGCTTTCCACTGTTTTCAATCGAGGTTTCTGGGATGGTTATTATCTGGGTCAGAGGTTAGGGGAATGGACACACCGCTATGGGTCAGGAGCTACCAAGCGAAAGGTGTATGTTGGTAAAGCTGTTAAGCATTTTGGTAATCTGGGGGTTACAGAGTTTCTGGTAGAAACTCAATCTGTTAAACCAGGCGATGAACTTTTAATTACAGGACCAACAACAGGAGCAGTTTTTATAACTGCTGAAGATATACGTGTTGATTTCAACTCTGTTGAAGAGGCTGTTAAAGGTGATCATTTCTCAATTAAGACTAATGAGAAGATTCGCCCTAATGATCAGTTATATAAGATGGTAACTGCAAACAGAAGAGGGGTTGCCCACGAAAGATAGAGTGTTACATTTGTAGAAACTTTTAAGTTAATTTAAAAAAATTATTTAAGTTAATTTGAAATAATCAAAATTAGTGTAACTTTGTAATGCACAATCTTTTTATAAAATCATTATGGTTAATCAATCTGTTTTCATGAAAGTAGCTGTAGTATTATTGGCTGCTTTAGTTTTATTTGCAAGCTGCTCTAGTACTACATTAATTCAATCAAATCCAAGTGGGGCTAAAGTTTATATGAATGAAGAGTATATGGGAGTTACACCACTTTCATACTCTGATACAAAAATTGTTGGTAGTACTACATCACTGCGTATAGAGAAAGAAGGGTACGAGCCACTGTATACATACCTCACAAGAAATGAAGAGGTGGATGCAGGAGCTATTATAGGTGGTCTGCTTATTTGGGTCCCTTTCCTTTGGACAATGAAATATAAGCCAGTTCATAATTATGAACTTAAACCTCTGAATTACAATGCCTCAATTTCTGAATCGGCTTTGAGTAGTGGTGAATACTATATTTCGGGTGTACTGAAGGACTAGGATTTTATCCTAATCCTCATCTTTAAACCATCCGGAATACATCAGGTAGTTACTCGCTATCTTCTGGTTCATCTCTTTGGATTGCTCAGGATCAACCTTCTTTACAAATTTTGCAGGTACTCCGGCATATATACTGCCGGGTTCTACCTGTGTGCCACTAAGAACAACTGATCCGGCTGCAATAATTGCTCCCTCACCTATTACGGCATGATCCAGCACAATAGCTCCCATACCAATAAGAGCACCGGATTTTACTTCTGCTCCATGTATTACAACATTGTGTCCAATAGAGACATCATCCCCAATAATTGAAACTGATTTTTGATATAGTGTGTGTATTACTGTGCCGTCTTGCACGTTTACACGATCGCCAATACGAATTAAATTTACATCACCTCTCAGTACAGTATTGAACCAAATGCTGCAATCGCTGCCTATTTCAACATCTCCTATAATAGTTGCATTGTCTGCAAGATAACAGTTTTCTCCGATCTTGGGTGTGAACCCGCGAACTGATTTTATAAGTGCCATAGTTTTAAGAATGAAAAAGTCGGGTTTGTTTAAATTAAACTGATGCCCGACTTTTGACAAAATATTATTTAAACTTAAATTGGTTTGGTTTTATTTTTTAACCAGGTTTTTTCTTCTACACTCAGGTGGTTCTTTAGCTTCTTATAAACCATCTTATGGTATTTGTTGAGCCATTTTTTCTCGCACTTTGTAAGAAGTTTCTTAGAAATCGGTCTAGTGTCAATAGGACAAAGAGTGATAGTTTCAAAGTTGTAGAAAGTACCAAACTCTTCGGTCTTTCTATATTCCTGTGTTACTATAAGATTCTCGATACGTATGCCATATTGATTTGCACGGTATACACCCGGCTCATTGGAAGTAACCATGCCTGGTTTAAGAAGCGTAGGATTCTCTTCAAGGCGAATATTCTGTGGACCCTCGTGTACATTCAGGAAATGACCGATACCATGGCCTGTACCATGCCAGTAGGTCAGACAATTATTCCAAAGTGCTTTGCGGGCAAGTACATCCAGCTGTGAACCCCTGGTTCCCTCGGGAAATATTGCTGTTGCCAATGCTATATGACCTTTCAGTACATTTGTATAATCTGCTTTCATCTGCTTGGTAAGCTTGCCTGCAGCAACTGTACGGGTAATATCGGTGGTACCATCCTTATACTGTCCGCCAGAGTCGATAAGCAACAGTCCTTCAGGTTTGATAGTAAGACAATTTTCAGGAGTGGCATGATAATGAACAATAGCGCCATTGCCTGCATAGCCTGCAATAGTACCAAAACTCTCACCTACGAAATTCTCTTGCTGAGAGCGGTACTCAAGAAGCTTTTCTTCTATCATTACTTCAGTAACCTCACCTGTTGGAATAGCCTTCTCCAGCCACATGTAAAACTTTACAAGAGCTACACCATCCTTTATCATTGCATTACGGAAACCTTCAAGTTCAGTCTCATTCTTTATGCTCTTCATCAGATCAACAGGAGATGGGACATCAACTATTTTACAGGATTCAGGTATTGTCTGAAGCAGCTTCCAGTTTATTTTATTGCCTGTAACACAAACTTTGCTATCCGCCGGAAGATTAGCTACATATTCAAATACATTGTTATAGTCGCTTATTATAATACCCTGCTCTTTATATTCTTCAGCAATCTCTTCACTAATTTTATCCTGATCTACAAACAATACTGTTTCGTTTTCCGATACATATGCATAAGCCACTGCAACAGGGTTGTATTCAACATCATTGCCCCTCATATTGAAGGTCCATGCTACAGCATCAAGCGTTACGATAATAATACCATCAGCCTCAAGCTTTTTAAGTTCACCATTAATTCGCTCTATTTTACTCTTAACAGACTCGCCCGCTACTTCAACTGGCAGCGTGAATATATGGTTCTGGGGTATCTCAGGTCTGTCAGTTCTGATAACAGAAAAGGGATCAAATTCAGTGTTCAGATTTATATTTTTGCTGTCTAGTTTTGATTTTAATGATTTTGCATCAGATGAGGCATAAACCAAACCATCAATGCCAACTGTGCCCCCACTACCAACTTGCTCAATGATCCAATCAGTCATATCAGGTGTTTCCGGCTGTCCCATTTTAAATAGATCAAACCCGGTATCTTTTAGTTCTTCAGCAGCCTGAATGAAATAGCGGGAGTCGGTCCATACTCCAGCTTTCTCTTTTGTTACAACAGCAGTTCCGGCTGACCCGGTAAAGCCACTTATCCATTTTCTGGATTCCCAGTATTTTGGAGGATATTCGCTAAGATGAGCGTCTGTACTTGGGATGATAAATGCATCCAGATTTTTCTCAGTCATGAACTGACGCATGGCTTCGAGTCTTGCAGGGATTTCGTTTGTTTTCATTTTGTCTTGATTTAACTCATAAAACAGCAAATATACTAAATTGTTCTTATATTTGAATCTGAAAAAAGAGGTATAACTATTGCACAATGTTTACGTAGTGCTAAATATTTTAAGAATGAAAACGAAAATAAAACTCTCTAATATGAAATTCCACTCTCATCATGGGGTTTTATCACAAGAGACAATAATAGGAGCAAGTTATGAAGTGAATGTTCTTATTGAGGCAGATCTGACTAAAGCATATGAGTCTGATAATGTAGAAGATACTATAAATTATGCAGATGTTTATGATCTGATTAAAGCTGAGATGAGCATACCATCTAAGCTGCTGGAGCATATTGCTGGTCGTATTTACAATAAAATTTCAAACCAATATCCTGAAATTATATCTCTTGAGGTTTCTGTTGCTAAATTGAATCCACCTGTAGATGGTGAGATGGATAAGTCTGAGATAGTGATTAGTAATTAACCTGTAACTTCGAACTTTTTAATATCTTTGCATAAAATTTCTACTAATGGGAGATGATTTCGATAACATAACGATTTCTGAAGATTTGCCACAGAATGGACATCTGATGCTGCGCACAGAGAATCTGGTTAAGAAGTATGGTAAAAGAACTGTTGTTAGTCATGTTTCTATCAATGTGAAACAGGGCGAGATTGTTGGTCTGCTGGGTCCAAACGGTGCAGGCAAAACCACTACTTTCTATATGACTGTGGGATTGATTGTTCCCAATGAAGGAGAGATTTTTATTGGAAAGGATAATATTACGAAATTCCCGGTATATAAACGAGCACAGAAGGGTATAGGGTACCTTGCTCAGGAGGCTTCCATATTCAGGAAAATGAGTGTTGAGGATAACATAAAATCGGTGCTTGAATTTACCGATAAATCAGCAAAGGAGAAGGAAGAAAAGCTGGAGAGTCTGATTGCTGAGTTTGGACTGGAGAAGGTTCGTAAGAATCAGGGTGACAGGCTTTCGGGTGGGGAACGCAGACGTGCAGAGATTGCGCGTTGTCTTGCAATTGATCCTAAATTTATAATGCTGGATGAACCTTTCGCAGGTATCGACCCGATTGCTGTTCAGGATATTCAATCTATAGTGGCTCAGCTTAAATATAAAAATATTGGTATTCTGATTACCGACCATAATGTTGATGAAACATTGAGTATTACTGACAGGGCTTATCTTTTGTTTGAGGGTAAAGTACTGTTTCAGGGAACTGCAGAGGAGCTGGCAGCAAATCCTATTGTAAGGGAGAAATATTTAGGGCGTGACTTTGAGTTGCGGAGGCGAACTTTCGATACTCCTTAATTGTTTATGGCTAGATTGTTATCAATTGATTATGGTAAAAAACGAACAGGTATTGCAGTTAGCGATCCTCTTCAGATTATTGCAAATGGACTGACTACTGTAGAGACTTCCAAATTGTTTGAATTCCTGGAGGAGTATTTGAAAAAAGAGGAGGTTGAGTGTATAGTAGTGGGTCTTCCAAAACAGATGAACAATGAGCCATCTGAAAATATGAGACGGGTAGAACCGTTTGTAAACCGTTTAAGAAAACAGTATCCCAACATCCCGGTGGAATATTACGATGAGCGTTTTTCTTCTAAACTTGCTCATCAAGCTATGATTCAGGGGGGATTAAAAAAAAGGGATCGTCAAAATAAAGAGTTAGTAGATGAAATTAGTGCTACCATTATCCTTCAGGGATATATGGAGAGTAAAAGAAAATTATTATGATATTACCAATATACATTTATGGTCATCCTGTTCTGAGAAAGATAACTAAGGATATTGACCCGGAGACATACCCAAAATTGAATGAGCTAATAGAAAACATGTTCGAAACTATGTATAACGCCGAAGGTGTGGGACTTGCAGGTCCTCAAATTGGACTGGAAGACAGGATCTTTGTCGTTGATTTATCTCCTTTGGCTGATGATGATCACCCTGAATTCAATGATTTCAAAAAGGTGTTCATAAATGCACATATCACTGAACGTTCTGGAGATATAGAGATAGTTGAAGAGGGATGTTTAAGTATTCCGGGCATTCATGAAAAGGTTCCACGTGAGGATGAGATAAGAATTAAATATCTTGATGAAAATCTGCAGCCTCACGATGAAGTTTACAGTGGTTATATGGCACGTGTTATTCAGCACGAGTATGATCATCTTGATGGTATCCTGTTTACCGATAAGATATCATTGCTTCGAAGAAGGATGATTAAGGGCAAGCTTGCAAACTTGGAAAAAGGAAGAGTTAATTGCGATTACAGAGTTAAAACTGTAAGATAAGTAAATTAAGTGTAGATTAACTGTTGCCAGTTAATCTACCTGCTGCCTTATTATCAATAAACCAGATTAGATTACCAGACTCCGGTTGCACCAATGCAGCCGGATATTTTTTTTCTGATTCTAAAGGATTCTCGATTATCTCCTTGATTTTATCAGCTTTGTTTTCACCGGTTACTAAAAAAGCTACATTGTCAGCTGCATTAATAACTCTGCCTGTAATGCTTACCCGCTTTTGACCCGATTCCGGATGTGTTGCTACTACGCAGTTCCTGCTGCTGTTCCATAGCTCTATCTCATGTGGAAAAATGGATGCTGTGTGACCATCATCACCCATACCAAGAATAATAATATCGAAAACTGGTATATTATCCACAACTTTAATATTTTGATTTAAGAGGTCGCTATATTCATATGCTTCACTTGAAGGGCTGTTTTCGCCTTTGATACGGAAGATATTTTCCTTTGGGATGTTTACCTTATTGAACAGATGATCATTTGTCATTTTATAGTTGCTTTGATCGTCTGAAGGAGGCACGCAACGCTCATCACCCCAAAAGAATTTTATTTTTGTCCATTCTATCTCACCTTCGGGCAATTCAGACCAGTAGTTGAATAGCGACTTTGGTGTAGATCCTCCCGAAAGTGCTACGGTTATACTCTTTTTCTTTTTTAATATCTCTTGCAGCCACTCTGTAAAAGACTGGTTTAATTCCTTTAAAGATTCAAATATCTGTATATCCATTATTAATATATATAGTAATCTTCCTATTTTATAATTCACAATAAACGCCATCCTCAGCAAGATTCTTGCATGGATAACGCCATGTGCTCTCTTTTCCCTCAATAAGATCATCTGCTACATCTGGTCCCCACGAACCAGATGGGTACCCATGAAGAGGTGCATCCTCATCATTTTCCCAATAGTCGAGTATGGGCTGAACAAATTTCCAAGTCTCTTCTACAGCTTCTCCCTGCATATAGAGCATGTTGTCACCAGACATACAGTCGAGTATCAATCTTTCATATGCACTAGGTATATAGTGATTATTTAGCTCAGAATAGTGAAAATCCATATTTACAGATTTAACCTCATACCCATTGCCAGGCACTTTCATTCCTGTTTTAAGCAATATCCCTTCGTCCGGCTGAATTCTTAGAATCAGCTGATTATCTGAGTGTGTGGACTCATCTTCCAACTTAAAAAGTTTTTGAGGTGAGGGCCTGAAATGAATAACTACTTCTGATACGTTTGTCGGTAATCTTTTACCACTGCGAATATAGAATGGAACACCCTCCCAGCGCCAGTTGTCAATAAAGATCTTCATGGCAGCATAAGTTTCTGTTCTTGACTGCGGATCAACATTCAGCTCATCTCTGTAACTCTTGTAATGTTTACCTCTTACTGTTGCTTCTGTATATTGCCCGCGAATAACGTTTTTTTTCAGGTCGCTCTTGCTGAATGGTCGAAGTGATCGAAATACTTTCATCTTCTCATATCTGATATCCTCAGCAGTTATTTTTGCCGGAGGTTCCATTGCAATCAGTGAAAGAACCTGAAGGAGATGATTCTGTATCATATCACGTAATGCGCCGGCACCATCATAATATCCTCCTCTGCCTTCAACGCCAAGACTTTCTGCTGCTGTTATCTCTACATGTTTAATAAAGTTCCTGTTCCAGAGTGGTTCATATATTCCATTGGCAAATCTTGTGACCATTAGATTTTGAACTGTCTCTTTACCAAGATAATGATCAATCCTGTAAATCTGATCCTCGTCAAAGAATTCCAGTAATTGGTTGTTTAATTCAACAGCCGACTTCAGATCGTGTCCGAACGGTTTCTCAATGATTAGCCTGCGGAACCCTTTTTGCTGTATAGTAAGTCCATGTCCATACAGATATTTCGGTATAGTACTGTATAGAGCTGGTGGTGTAGAGAGATAAAATATATAGTTTTGTCCCAGATTAAATTTTTTATTCAGTTTGTCAAGCTTTTCCTTTACCCGGCCATACTCTTCTCCTTTATCAGTATCAATACTCAGATAGAATAGTTTTGAAAGAAATCCATCAAGTTTTTCATTAGTAGTATCTTTATAACGGGCAAACTGTCGGATACCTTCCTTCATTTTCTTACGGAACTTATCATTCGTAAACGGAGTGCGGCTCACTCCCAATACGGCATAACCTTCGGGCAGTGAATCATTCATATATAGATCAAACACTGCAGGAATAAGCTTGCGATATGTCAAATCGCCCGAAGCACCAAAAATAACAAGTGCCTGGTTGGTTTTCTTTTTCATCATTTAAATACATCTTGGATATATTGAAAGAACAAATTTAACAGGAAAAAGTTGATCGCGCTTTTTTTTAAGAAAAATCATCATAAACTACATAAGCTTTTCATAATTATAGATTTGTGGATAAGATATTTTATTGTATCTTTGCACCTCGAAAAACCGAGAAATTTTATTTAAAACATTAATAGTTAATTAAGTATGAATAATTACGAAACCGTTTTCATTTTAACTCCCGTTTTATCTGATGTTCAGATGAAGGAGACGGTTGAAAAATTCAAGAACCTCCTTACAGAGCAAGGAGCCGAGATTGTGAATGAAGAAGATTGGGGCCTGCGCAAACTTGCCTACAATATCGACAAGAAAACAACCGGATTTTACACTTTTCTTGAATTCAAAGCTGACCCTTCAGTGATCGAAAAACTGGAAATCAATTTCCGTCGTGATGAGCGCGTAATCCGTTTCCTTACTGTGAAACAAGATAAGTTCGCTTATGAGTATGCACTCAAAAGAAGAAACAATAAAGGCGGAAAGAAAAAGGAGGCTGACCCTTCTTCAGCAGAAAGCAAAAAAAGGAAAGATAATGTTCAGGTTTCTGAGTCAGAGCAGCCTGAATTAACCATTAACGAAATGGAGGATTAAGAGATGGCTAAACAATCGGAAATAAGATATTTAACACCACTTTCGGTGGATGTAAAGAAAAAGAAATATTGCCGTTTCAAAAAGAACGGAATAAAATATATCGATTATAAGGATCCTGAGTTTCTAAAGAAATTCCTGAATGAACAGGGTAAAATTTTACCAAGAAGAATCACAGGAACATCTTTGAAATTCCAGCGTCGTGTGGCTCAAGCAGTGAAGAGAGCTCGTCATATTGCTCTACTTCCATATGTAACCGATTTAATGAAATAAAGGAGGAAATAGAAATGGAAGTAATATTAAAAGAAGATATACTTAACCTTGGATACAAGGATGATATAGTGAATGTGAAAAAGGGTTATGCCCGCAATTATCTCATTCCTCAGGGTAAGGCAATTATCGCGAACGAATCTGCTAAGAAAGTTTTAGCTGAAAACCAGAAACAACGTGCACACAAGCTTGCTCAGATTAAAGCTGATGCTCAGGCTGTAGCAGACAAAATGGAGGGTGTTACACTAACAATTGGAGCCAAAACCAGCTCAACTGGTACAATCTTTGGTTCTGTAACAAATATCCAGATTGCTGATGCATTACAAGAAAAAGGTTTCGAAGTTGATCGCAAACTTATCCAGATTAAAGATCAGGTAAAAGAAGTAGGTAACTACACAGCTGTAGTTAAATTACATAAAGAGGTATCAGTAGAAGTTCCATTTGAAGTGGTAGCTGAATAATAGAACCTTTATAGAAACTTAAGAACCTCGGTATATATTAATATACCGGGGTTTTTTTATTGTTAATTATTAAAATACGCTCCTGGCTACCAGATGTTATAATATAAAATATAAATCAA